>NZ_JBSFRH010000003.1:0-261145 GCF_053589135.1 Rhodococcus sp. NPDC003382 | reverse complement strand
GCGCCGCGCCCCACGACCTCGTGCGGAGCGGCGCCGTCTTCGTGATCGGCTTCCCGGAGCGGAGTGGGTATGTCCCTGGGCAGCCGCGTCCAGCGGACCGCCTGAGCGGTCCGGCACAGCGACGACCGCAGTCCGTCCGATCGGAGTGCGGGCACTCGCCGGCCCGGCGAGTGGCCTATTGCTGATCTTCGGCTCTGGTCACACCGCTCTGATGCGCCGGACCCGTGCCCCGAGCGGATTCCTCCGTCTGCGGTGCCTGATCCGCCGGTTGCTCGTCGGCAGGCGACGCGGTCGCGCCGCGGGGAGTCTCTTCCGGGTTCGGGGCCAACGGTTGCGACGTGTCGACATGTTCGTCGTGTTCCGGCCGGCCTTCCGCGGTCGAGGTGGTGCGACCCTCGTACGGCGGGACGGCCGGTTCGGCGTCGCCGGGAGGGACCGATTCCCCACCACCCGTGCCTGCGGACGCGTCGTCTGCCCCGCCGGTCTGCATTTCCTCCTGCTCGAACGACCCGGCAGGCCGATCGGCCGGTCCACCGCCGGCCGCGTCCGCTCCGGTGTCACGCGACCCCTTCGGGCCACGCTCGGATTGCGGTTCTTCCTGCAAGTGCTGTCCCGGTTCGGTGCCCATGATTCCTCCTCACCTCGACCCCATGACAGAGATGCCCGGTGCGGGCGAACCCAAACAGGGCCGTGTTCTATACAGGGCAGGGTTCTATTCGATGAGCTGACGTTGCCGGTTGGCGGCTCGCCGGATCTGAAGGATGCGCACGGCACCGGCGAGAGCGATGATCGCCGCTCCGGCAAGCGCGGCAAAGAGTAGTGCCACGCCGAGGGGGAGGGTGAAATCCCATGCGAACAGCTCGAGGGTGGCCTCGTCGAGGTTCTGCAGGATGAACACCAGCAGCAACAGCAGAACGACGATGCCTACGACCAACCCGGTCCAGATCGTGCCGGTACGGGTGCCTTTGATGCCTTTGCGGCGGGCGACGTCCTCGATCAGTCCCGCATCGGGTTCGACGGGCGCGGGCGTCGCAGGCAGCTCGGGATCCGGAGATCGACGTGATTCGGATCCGTATCCGTCGTTGGACGGCCCGTTCATGGCGGTGCTCATGCTCTCGGATACCCGCGACCGCTCGACGTACACGATGATCTGTTCAGGTGCTTTCCCCCTTCGACGACCGGAGCCCTCCGTAAAATGAGCCGGCGGACGCGGGGAGGACCTGATGCCGACACTTGTTCTGGTGATCATCGCGCTGATCGGGGCGTTCATCCATTCCCGAAGGCGCCGCCACGATGCCGGTCCGGCGACGACGATCGACATCTTCCTCGTATGGTGGCTCGCCGTCGCCGTCGGCGTCAGCTCGATCGGCGGCGCGGGATACCACCTGTTCGACGGCCCTGCGACTGCGGAACTGATCGGATACACACGCGGTGACGGCGGGTTCCAGTTCGAGAACGCGATGGGTGATCTGGCGATCGGCATCGCAGGCATCATGTGCATCTGGTTCCGCGGCTACTTCTGGCTGGCGACCCTCACCGTCATGTCCGTCCAGTACCTCGGCGACGCCGCCGGTCACTTCTACTACTGGATTGCCGAGGGCAACACCAAGCCCGGCAACATCGGCCCGCCTCTGTGGTTCGACATCATCCTCCCGGTCGTGGGGTGGGTGTTGTACGCGCTGTCACGCGCGCGGAACGGGGACGCGGCGCCGCACCGCACCTCGGTCGCGGCCTGAGGCTGCGCACCCAGCATCACCTCGTGACGGCCTGATCCTCCCCCTGCCAAGGCTTGCTCCCACCTGCACCGATGTCCCGCCACGCGGGACATCGCCGTGTCCACGGAACGGTTCCCGAGCTAGCGTCCGAGGAACACTGCGACCACCGACCTGAAACGGGAGCAGCCTCCATGCAGTCCGTCACCTGCCGCACGTGCGGCAATCGTGTCCTGGCCGAGAAGAACGGCACGTTCCACACCAACATCCAGTGGCTCACCGACGACGCGTCGCGGCCGTGTATCCGGCTCGGCTCCGACGCACCGCGCCGCACCTGTCCCGACCTGCACGACACCGTCGATGCCCTTGCCGTTTCCGGGGTCCTTCCGGTCACCGAGCGTGCAGATCCGAGACCCGCCCACATGCCCGCTGTCCGGGAGCACCCTGGCCGTCCGGATCCGCGATAGCGGACACTGGTCCCGAAGCCGACACCCGATTGGAGCAACATGACCGCAGAACACGCAGTGCTGGATCCACGCCGGATGCGCGACGTGATGGGCAACTTCTGCACGGGAGTCACCGTCATCACCGCCCTCGACGGCGACGAACCGCTCGGCTTCGCGTGCCAGTCGTTCACGTCCGTGTCGCTGGACCCGCCGCTGGTGTCGTTCTGCCCGGCCCGCACGTCGACGACATGGCCGAAGATCCGCGAGATCGGCACGTTCTCGATCAACGTCCTGTCCGCGAGCCAGCGCACCCTGTGCGCGGCGTTCGCCGTCAGCGGCGGCAACAAGTTCCGTGGCGTGGAGTGGACTCCGGGCGACAACGGCGCACCCGCCCTCGAGGGTGCGATCGCGCGGGTGGAGGCGACCATCGAGGCCGAGCACGACGCCGGTGACCACACGATCGTCGTGGCCCGCGTAACCGGCCTGACCTCGCTGCACAGCGGCGGACCGCTGCTGTTCTACCGCGGCACCTACGGTCACTTCGACGAGATGTGACCCGGTCGGCGGCCCGGCAGGAATAGCCGCCGGCGCCGCCGTGTTGTCGCTGAAGGTGTGCCCGGCTGCCGATCCCGGGCCCTGACGCGAAGGATCACCGGTGACCGTTCCCCTCTCCATCCTCGACCTGGCGCACATCGGCAAGGGCGAGACCGCGCGGGACAGCTTCGCCGCGAGCGTGCGGATGGCGCAGCTCGCCGAGAAGTGGGGCTACCGGCGCATCTGGTACGCCGAGCATCACAACATGCCGTCGATCGCGTCGTCGGCGACGAGCGTGCTGATCGCGCACATCGCGGCGCACACGTCGTCGATCCGGCTCGGCGCCGGTGGCGTCATGCTGCCGAACCATTCGCCGCTGACCATCGCCGAGCAGTTCGGCACCCTCGAGTCGCTGCATCCCGGCCGCATCGATCTGGGTCTGGGCCGCGCGCCGGGCAGCGATCAGAACACCATGCGCGCGCTGCGGCGTGATCCGTCGTCGGCGGACAGCTTCCCGCAGGACGTGCTCGAACTGCAGGGTTATCTGCGGGGGCAGAGCCGCATTCCGGGTGTCGACGCGATCCCCGGCAAGGGCACCGATGTGCCGCTCTACATTCTCGGGTCGTCCCTGTTCGGCGCGAAACTCGCCGCGCTGCTGGGTCTTCCGTACGGCTTCGCGTCCCACTTCGCGCCGCAGGCGCTCGAGGACGCGGTCGCGCTGTACCGGCGCGAGTTCCAGCCGTCCGAACAGCTCGCCGAGCCCTATGTCATCGCCGGTGTCGGGGTGATCGCCGCCGACACCACCGAGGAGGCCCGGCAACTGTTCGAGGCCACCAAACGCAACCGCGTCGTGCAGATGGTCGGCCGGGGTCGCAGCTTCACCGACCAGGAGATCGAGCTGCTACTCGACTCCCCCGCCGGCCGGCAGGTGACGCAGATGCTGCACTACACCGCCGTCGGCAACCCCACCGAGGTCCGCGAATACCTGGACGCGTTCACCGAGCGCGCCCGGGCCGACGAACTGATCGTGGTGTCGTCGGCGCCGGGCCGCACCGCCTGGCTGCGCTCCCTCGAGCTGCTCGCCGAGGTCAGCGGGCTCGTCCCCGCCTGACCCTCGTCTCTTTTCGGCTACACGAGGGCCGCGGCGAGGTGGGTGCGCCAGGACCCAGCGGCGGTGATGTCGGGAGCCGCGGACGCGGCGTCGTCGCCGCAGACGAACCCGGTCTCCCACGTGCCGTCGGCCAGCTGCACCGACCCGAGCCCCATCGGGGCGGGCAGCGCCGCCAGGAAGCGGCCGAGCGCCGCGGGTGAGCACACCCACCGCTCCCCTTCCAGCGACGCCCCGCCGTCGGCGCAGCGCACCACCGCAGGCTTCGGCGGCTGCGTGGGCAACGCGGTCATCCGGTACTCCGGTGCCGTCGAGACCGGTCCGGCCCAGCGGGCACCGAGCGCGGTGAGCTGACCGGCGAGCGGCTGGTCGTGCAGGTGCGCACCGAACACGATCAACGGAAACGCCTGCGCCCCGGCCTGTTCCGGCCACGACGGCGATGACGGGTCGCGCGGCGTCCCGGTCAGGCGTGCCGCCACGTCGGCCGCGACCGCGTCGTGCCCGGCCGGCGCGAGCACCGTCACGCCGAACTGTGCTGTGCTGCCGTCGCTTTCGACGACCTCACCGGCCGGGACCGCGACCCCGCACAGGTCGAACAGATTGCAGAAGTTCGTGTAGGTCCCCAGCCGCGAGTTGACCCCGACCGGGTCCGCCGCAACCTCGGCGATCGTCGGGTGGAACGGCGCGGTCGGCACCAGCAGCGCCGCGCAGTCACCCCACACGGTCATCGCCCGGTCTCGCAGCGCGGCGAGTTTCGCGCGGTCACGCAGCAGGTCGACGGCGGAGAACCGGGCCGCACCCCGCACGATCCCGGCGACCACCGGATCGAGCCCCGTCTCCTGGTCGCCGTAATCGGCGGCCTCGACGAACTCACCGACCGCATCCCACCGCTGCGCGACGAGCGCCCCGTCGTACAGCAGCCGGGCTGCGGCGAGGAAGTCGTCGAGGTCGATCTCGACGATCGTGAACCCGGCCGCTCGTGCCTGCTCGACGGCTGCGGCGAACGCGGCGCGCCACCGTTCGTCGAGTTCCGGAAGATCGCGGGGCACCGCGAGCGCGGCACCGGGCGCCGCGGCCAGCGGCACGTCCGCCGGCCACGACCGGCCGCCGGGGGCAGTCGCCATGATCGCGACCGCGCGTTCGGCGGACGGAAGGTCGCGGGCGAAGATCGTCACGCAGTCGTACTCGGCGCAGGCCGGCACCACCCCCGTGGTCGCGACCGCCCCGACCGTCGGTTTGATCCCGACGATCCCCTGGAACGCGGCCGGGACCCGGCCGGAACCGGCGGTGTCGGTGCCGATCGCGATGTCCACGATCCCGAGCGCGACCGCGACCGCGGACCCGGACGACGACCCGCCGGAGACGTACTCGGGCCGCCGCGCGTCGCGGACCGCCCCGTACGGGCTGCGGGTTCCGACGAGCCCGGTGGCGAACTGGTCGAGGTTGGTCTTGCCGACGACGACGGCGCCGGCCGCCCGCAGTGCCGCGACCGCGGCGGCATCGGCGTCGGGGACGTAGCTGTAGCCGGGGCAGGCGGCGGTCGTGGGCAGGCCCGCGACGTCGACGTTGTCCTTCACGGCCAGCAGGACGCCCGCGAGTTCCCCACCGCGACGCAATGATTCGGCGTACTCGGCGGTGACATCGGCTTCGTCGCGCAGGTGCACGAACACCTCGGGGCGATCCGCCTCGCGCAGTCGCGCGTAGGCCTGTGTCACACGGTCGGTCATGCTGCCGCCTTTCCGAGTCGGGTGCCGCGGGAGAGTTCGCCGTCCGCTTCCCAGCGGGCGCGTTCCTCGTCGCGGGCCGCTTCCATTGTCGCGCGAACCGCACCGATCGAGTCGGCTTCGCGCTCGAGGAACGCGAGGTGCTCGGCGAGGGAGAATTCGCCCTCGGTGATGTCGACGCGGCCGCGTCCGGCGGCGGTGTCGGCGCGCAGGTCGAGCAGTTCCTCGGCGGAGACGGGGTACCAGGAGATGCGGTCGAAGAACCGCAGCAGCCACGGGTGTTCGGGTTCGAATCCGCCTGCGCCCTCGGGGAATCGGTGGTTCCACACCTGGGTGGTGCGGCCCACGAACTGGTAGCCGCCGGGGCCTTCCATCCCGTAGATGCACAGGTAGGCGCCGCCGATGCCGACCGCGTTCTCCGGGGTCCAGGTGCGGGCCGGGTTGTATTTGGTGGTGACGAGCCGGTGCCGGGGATCGAGCGGGGTCGCCACGGGCGCACCGAGATACACGTCGCCGAGACCGAGCACGAGGTAGGACGCGTCGTACACGGTCTTGTACACGTCGTCGACCGAATCCAGGCCGTTCATGCGGCGGATGAACTCGATGTTCCACGGGCACCACGGGGCATCGGCGCGCACTCCGTGCATGTAACGTTCGGTGGCCAGTCGCGTGGACGGGTCGTCCCAGCTCAGCGGCAGCCGCACGGTGCGACTGGGGACGACGAGCCGGTCCGCGGCGGGCAGCGCCGCCTCCGTCTCGAGCACGGCACCGAGCACCGAGCGGGTGTTCGTCACCGTCGGATCGAATTTCACTTGCAGGGAACGGATTCCGGGGGTCAGATCGACGAGGCCGCGCAGCCCGGCCTGCTCGAGGGCGGTCTGCAGCGCGTGCACGCGGGCACGCAGCACCAGGTCCAGCGACATGGTGCCGTACTCGACGAGGATGTTGTCGTCGCCGCTGCGTCGCACCGTCACCGATGTGGTGCCGTCCGCGGTCGCGCCGCGGTGCAGCACACCGTCGTCGCCGTCGCCGATACCGCCGACGACGGGCACCGCCGCGCGGCGGGCGGGTCCGAACACCTTGGGCGAGGCGACGTTCGCGGCGCGCACCGGGACGAAGCGCAGCCTGTCGCCGGGAGCGAGCTGCCCCATCTTCCAGCGGTCGGCGGTGACGACGGTGACCGGGCAGACGAAGCCGCCGAGGCTCGGTCCGTCGGGGCCGAGCAGGATCGGGGTGTCGCCGGTGAAGTCGAGGGCACCGACCGTGTAGGGGGTGTCGTGGATGTTCGACGGGTGCAGGCCCGCTTCCCCGCCGTCGGGTCGCGCCCACGTGGGCTTGGGTCCGATGAGGCGGACGCCGGTGCGGTCGGAGTTGTGGTGGACGGCGTACGCGGTGCCGTAGAGGGTGTCGATGTCCTTGCGGGTGAAGAACTCCGGCGCTCCGTGCGGCCCTTCGGTGACCGCGATGGTCCAGTCGTGGCCGATCGCGGGGATCTCCTCGGCGGTGAGGCGCCGCGGCGTTCCGGTGGACGTACCGAGCGGCAGCGCGTCGCCGTCGGCGAGCACCCGCCCGGAGACGCCGCCGAACTTGCCGAGGGTGAACGTCGCCCCGGACCCGAGGTAGGGGTCGACGTCGATGCCGCCGGCGACGGCGATGTAGACGCGCAGACCTGCACCGGTGACGGCGCCGACGTCGAGGACCCCGCCCGCCGGGACGGTGACCGGTGTCCACTGCGGGACGGGACGGCCGTCGACGGTGACCGTGGCGGCCGCGCCGGTGACCGCGACCGTGGTCTCGGCGTCGAAGCGCAGGCGCGGGCCGGCCATGGTGGCCTCGAGTCCGGCGGTGCCCTCGTCGTTGCCGACCGCGAGGTTCGCGAGACGGAACGACAGGTCGTCCATCGGACCGGACGGCGGGACGCCGATCTTCCAGTAGCCGACGCGTCCGGGCCAGTCCTGGACGGTGGTGAGCGGTCCGGGACGCAGGACGGTGCAGGTCGCGCTCATGGGTCAGGCCTCCGGTCGGGTGACGATCATCTGCACGGCGGTGGGGTCGAATCCGTTGCAGGGGTTGTTGATCTGCGGGCAGTTGGACACGAGCACGAGGGTGTCGATCTCGGCGCGCAGCGCGAGCCGGCGACCGGGTGCGGACAGTCCGTCGACGATGCCGAGGGTGCCGTCCGGGTCGACCGGCACGTTCATGAAGAAGTTGACGTTGCCGACCAGATCCCGTTTGCCCAGGCCGTATTTCGCGCCCTCGGCGAGAAAGTTCTCGACGCACGCGTGCTGGTGGCGGGTGTGGTGGCCGTAGCGCAGGGTGTTCGATTCCTGCGAGCAGGCCCCGCCGATGGTGTCGTGGTTGCCGACCTCGTCGGCGACGATCGTCATCATCGGGTTGCCCTCCTGGTCGCGGATCACCGATCCGGTGGTCAGGAACAGCGAGCGCTGCGCGGTGATGGTGGCCTGGGCGCTGTAGCGGATCGTGGTGTCCGCGGCGCCGTAGAACAGGGTGTCGACGGCCTGGTTGCCGTACAGGTCGACGATGGTGAGCACGTCACCGGCGGCGACGATCGCCGACCACGGGCCGCGGGGCGCGACCGTCTCGTCGAGGATCACGGTGCCGGGGACGAGGGGTGCGGGGGCGGTGGTGGCGGTCATGCGAGATTCCCTTCGGTCGGCAGGGCGGCGGCGTGGACGTCTTCGGTGTTGCGGTGCGCGCGGTCGTATTCGGGCCCGATCTCGGCGGCGCGGGCGGCGAGTGCGGCGAGGTCGGCGGGCGCGCGCCAGGCGAGCAGTTCGATCGTGGTGGTGTCGAAGGTGGGCGATTCGTCGAGGGGGTGCGCGGTGTTCGCGACCGCGACGATCAGCGGAAGGTGGAGCAGCAGTTCGACACTCGCACCCGGTCCGGCGTTGCCGGTGGGAACCAGGGTGCCGTCCTCGTCGGCCCGCACCCCGTGGAAGAACGAGACGGTCGGGGCGACGTCGCGGGGATCGAGGCCGTGCTTGAGGGCGGCGAGGGTGAGCAGTTCCCGTCCGGCCGGGGAGCCGGAGTGCACCGAGCCGTCGCCGTAGCGGGCGGTGTTGCCGACGGCGGTGGTGGTGCCGCACAGCGCGTCGTGTCGGCCGGACGTGTCGGCGACGATCGTCGCGAGGACGCGGCCCTGGTCGTCGAGGAGGGGGTGGTCGACGCCGAGGTACGCCTGCCACGGCACCTTGACGGTGTCGGCGATGTTGAGCCGCTCCCAGGGGGCGTCGGCGCGCCAGAGCATCAGGTGGGCGCAGCCGCGGCCGTCGAGGTCGGTCAGCCGCAGCCGGGTGCCGCGGGCGAGCACCTTGGAGGTGTAGCGGCCGCCGGGCACGGTCTCGGCCCACACCAGTGCGTCGGCGTCGACTCCGGCGGGCGGGTTCGGCCAGGCGGAGGCGGGGACGATGGGCATGGGGCCGTCGTGCTGCCCGGCCTGGGAGCGGGCGTGGTCGCGGGCTGCGGTGGTGGTGGCGGTCATGGTGACTCCTGGGGAAAGCGGGCGGTCAGAGCGAGCGGACGGGGCGCGGGTGGGTCCGGCCGCGGGGGAAGCACAGGATGCCGAGGGCGACGATCGCGACGATGGAGATCGGTCCGGCCCAGCGCAGGATCGGGGTGTCGCCCGCCGGATCGAAGATCTCGGCGCGCGGCCACGACAGGTTCACGACCATCACCAGCCCGTAGAGCACGGCCAGGGCGTTGACGAGCACACCCCAGCGGCCCAGGGAGAACAGGGGGCGGCCCTCGGCGTCGGTGCCGCCGTCGCCGGAGACCCAGCCGCCGGTCAGCCGCCGGTACAGCATCGGGGCGGTCACCAGCAGGTAGGCGAGGTAGATCGCGATGATGCACACGCTGGCCAGGGTCGAGAAGATCGCCGAGTTACCGACGTTGAGCAGCAGCACCGCGACGCAGGCGAGGCCGACGACGATGGACGGGGCGATGGGGGTGCCGGTGCGGCGGTTGACGGTCGCGAGGGTCTTGGAGAACGGGAGGCGTTCGTCGCGGGCCATCGAGAACATCAGGCGGGAGGCGGCGGTCTGGATCGCGAGGGTGCAGATGAGGATCGCGATGGCGACGTCGACGAGCAGCACGGTGCCCCACGGCGAGGACAGCACGGTGTCGAGCACGTACGGCAGGCCTTCGGCGGCGAGGCGGCCGTCGGTGAGGCTGGGTGCGGCCATGAGCGCGCCGAGGATCATGAGGCCGCCGCCGAGTGCGGACACGCTCAGCGCCATGCGGATGGTGCGCGGGGCGACGCGGCGGGGGTCGCGGGTCTCCTCGGCGAGCTCGCCGGCGGAGCCGAACCCGACCATGACGTAGGCGGCCATCAGGCCGGAGGCGATCCACGCCCATCCGTAGCCGCTCTGACCTGCGTGGATGCCCGTGTCGAAGACGACCTGGGGGCCGCGCTGTGCGTGGGTGAAGAAGACGCCGATGACTGCGATGACACCGACGATCTCGCAGATGACGCCGATGGTGTTGACCCGCGCCATCCAGCGCACCCCGACGCAGTTGATCGTGGTGGTGACGACGAGCAGGACGGTGCCGAGCAGGACGGCGTTGGCGGCGCCGCTGGCCGAGGTGAGCGAGGTGTCGTCGCCGATGATCTGGAAGCCGGACCACACGGTCGGCAGCACGACCTGCAGGGCGATCGCGGCGGCGGAGGCGGTGACGATCTGCGCGAGGATCATGAACCAGCCGCCGAACCAGCCGAGCACCTCGCCGCCGAGGCGGCGGGACCACTGGTAGATCGCACCGGAGAGCGGGTAGCGGGCGGCGAGTTCGGCGAAGCACAGGGCGACGAGGAACTGGCCGGCGAACACGACGGGCCAGGTCCAGAAGAAAGCCGGTCCGGCGAACCCGAAGCCCAGGCCGAACAGCTGGAAGATCGTGGTGAGGATCGAGACGAACGAGAATCCCGCCGCGAACGAGGCGAACTTCCCGAGGGAGCGGTGGAGCTGCTGTTCGTAGCCGAATTCGGCGAGATCTACTGCGTCGCCGCCTTTTTCGGGGGGCGCCGCGGCGGGCGTCGTCAATGCCATGGTGTCCTCGATTCGCGCAACCGTCAAAACCTGTCGGGTGACAGTTTTAGGTGCGCTCATTCCTGCGCGGTGACGGCAATGTTTCGAATGGGCTACCTGTGTTGCGAACGTGTGACACGGCGTCGGTGTGTCACTATCGCTGCATGCCGACCACCACCGACCACGCGCGCCTGCGCTCCGAATTCGCCCGCGGGGCAACGTCTGAGCACATCGCGGCCGAATGGTCGCGGCTGTGCGTCGACGAACTGCGCACCGCCCTCGACGGGCGCACCGACGTTCAGGTGTGGGTCACCGGCAGCCTCGGCCGCGGCGAGGCACTGCCGGGATCCGACCTCGATGCCCTGGCCGTCACCGCGACCCCCGACGACGGTTTCGACGCCGCCGCCCTGCGCGTACCCGGGGTCATCGTCGACCCGAACGGAGCCACCCCGCTGCAACGACGACTGCGCCGCACCCCGGACGAATGGCGCGCCGCGATCACCCGTTGGGCCGCCAACCCGCTCGAGGACCGTGGCATCGTCATGATCGGACTGCTCGCCGACGCACGCCCGGTCGGTGACCGTCCCGACCCCGATCTGACCGAGGTGCTCGCCGCGGCGATACGCGCCCATCCGCGTTGCCTGAACGCGGTGCTGTCCGACGCGCTCTCCCACCGGCCGCACGTGCGTCCGGCGTTTCCGCTGGTCTCCGCCCCGAACGTCGACCTCAAGCAGGACCTGCTGACCCCCGTGCGCAAGATCGCGCGCTGGGCGGCACTCGCGGGCGGGACCGGCGGGCACGCCACCGGGGAGCGACTGACCGCGGCCCGGCCCGGCGAGTACCTCGAGGCCGACGAGATCGCCGACCTGCAGCGTTGCCACCACGAGATCCTCGACATCGTCACGCGCCGCGCCCTCTCCGGCCCCGGCATCGACGGCCCCGAGCCCCTGACCGGGTTTCGTCCCTCCGAGCGCGCCACCATCCGGTGGGTCTCGCGCACGGTCGCGGGCATCCAGCGCGTCCTCGACTATCGACTGTCCGCGTCGTCGTTCACCCGACCGGACGGGCCGTGAACGCCGAGTACGCCGTCGCGCAGGCGATACACGCGCAGGAACTCGAAGGGTGGCGACCCGACGACGACGCCCGCGCCGCCCTCACCGCGTTCGCGACCGGGGTGCTGGGGCGCGGCGAGTACATCGCCGCCGCGGTCGCGGCGGCACGCGCGCTCGACCCGAGCGAGCAGCGACCCCGACTGCTGCGCCGCTACCGCCCCTACTACGTGCGCGGAACATCCGTGCTGCGCAACGGAATCGGACTCGCCAATCCGGCCGCGCTGGCGGAGGCCGAGCATCGCGTGTGCGCGGCGCGGATCGCCGAGATCCACCTGGGGGCGATCGTGCCGGACGTTCCGCTCGTCGCGTCGATCCACCAGCACCTGTTCGGCGACGTCTATCCGTGGGCCGGGCAGCAGCGCATCGTCGACCTGCGCAAGGCCGACGCGAGGTTCCTGCCGGTTCCGCATCTCGCAGCGCGCACGGCGGCACTCGAGGCCGGCGCCGCCACCCTCTGCCCCACCGAATTCACCTCGGCCGCAGCCGCCATCGTTGCGGATCTCGTTGCGGTGCACCCGTTCCGGGAGGGGAACGGCCGCACCGCGACGACGCTGCTCGCCGTCCTCGCCCGCCGCGCCGGGCTGCCGTTCGACCTGCGCCGCATCGACCGCACCGCGTGGATGGATGCCTCGCGGGCGGCAATGGCCGCCGCGGACAGCGAGCACCGGGTCCCCGCCGCACCGTTCGTGCCGATCGTCGAACGAGTGGTCGGGATGTGGCAGAGTGAGTCAGCGTGACCGGACCCGGACGACCGCGCCTCGTGGAGAGCCGACGCCCCGGCGCGTCGGGCCGCGAGGAAATCCTCGATGCCGCAGGCGAATTGTTCGTCACGCGGGGTTTCGCCGCGACCTCGACCCGCGCGATCGCCGACTCGGTGGGGATCCGGCAGGCGTCGCTCTACCACCACTTCCCCACCAAGGAATCGATTCTCGCGGCGCTGCTCGATTCGACGGTCGAGCCGTCGCTGCGGTACGCGCGCACCCTCGCCGAGCTGGGCGGCGATCCCGCGTTGTTGTTGTGGGCCCTGACGGCGGGCGACTCGTGGAATCTACTGACGGACCGGTCCAATCTGGGCCGGCTGTACCTGATTCCGGAGGCCGATGCGCCGGGACTGTCCGCATTCCACGCCAAACGCCGCGAATTGCACGGCATCTACCGGACTCTCGCAGCGCAGGTCGTCGCGGACCCTAAGGATCCGCGGTGCGCCCTGCCGGTGCGGGTCACCGAATCGGTGATCGCGATCCGCGCCGACGACCCGACGATCGCGGCCCCCGCCGACGGCCCGCTGCCGGCGTCGGCGGGACTCGTCGCCGACAGCGCGCTGCGCATCCTGGGCATCGAACCGACCGACACACTCCGGGCGGCCGGCACCGAACTGGTGGCCGCCCATCGCCACGCCGCCCCATCCCCGGGCGACGACCGGCCGGAGTGAAGGTCTCCGTCACTCGGTCGGACAAACCTGCTCCTCACCGTCGGGCCGCCGGTCAGAGCCCGACGGCAGCGTAGGCCGGGGAAACCCGGCGATCACCTTTCTCGCCCGTCGAGTGCGCGCCGCCCCGCCACTCTTGCGGTGGACGCCCGGCTCCGGCACCGCGCTGCGCCGCATCCCAGATCGCGCGTCCGGTCTGACGGAGCAGGGAGACGATCTCGGTCGAGCGCATCTGTTCAGTGGGGCCCCATACGCTCAGCGCGGTCGTCGCGTAGCCGGGAGGACCGATCTGGACCGCGTAGGCGACGGAATCCCGCACGATGCTGCCGCGGCTGACACACACTCCGCGTTCACGGATCTCACGCAGTTCCCTGCGCAGGTCCGCCGCCGAACCGGAGTTCGGCCGCGGCGAACCCAGGTTGCCGGGAAGGTGATCGAGGAGCTCGTCCTCGGGAAGGCACGCGAGGAGCATCCTGCCCGCCGCCGTCAGGTGGGCGGGCTGGGTGATGCCGGGACGGCGAGGCGCCGCCCAATCCGTCCAGATTCCCTCGGTGTAGACGATGTCGGAGCCGGAAAGCGTCGCGAGGTACACGCTGGCACCGGTGGCTCTGCCGAGCCGGTTCATGTACGGCAACGCGACCCGGTGCACGGCGTCCTTGTCGAGCGCATGACTGCCGATGTCGAACAGCCGCATTCCGACGCGGTACTCGAAGCCGGTCCGGTCGAGCGCGCCCAACTCCGACAGACGCGTGAGCAACCGGTGCACGGACGAGCGCGGCACACCGGTTCGACGCGAGACCTGCGCCAGCGTCAAGGATTCACCACCCGAGAAGGCCTCGAGTACGGACATGATGCGATCGACCATGGCAATGGGTGACTCGGCACGATTCGACGACTGCAAGACAACCTCCAACGTGGCACAAACTGCCTTGATTGGCAGATTATGCCACCATGTGACTACACTCACAACAGTGCAGTCGAGATCACTCCGGCGCACCCGTCGCGAAGCCCGGACCGCCTACCGCCGGCGAGGACACGGGAGAATTCACATCGATCACCCAGATCCCGTCGTCGACGATCACGAGAAAGGCGCGCCATGCCGAAGAGACGAGCGAGCACTCTGGCCGAGCGCCGGTATGCCGACGTGCGGTTTGCGATAGCGACGGCTGCTCGGGACTTGTTCCTCGAGAACAACTCGACCTCCGTGACCGTCGACGCCATCGCACAGCAGGCGGGGGTGTCGGTACGGACCTTCCACCGCCACTTCGCAGCGAAGGAAGACGTCGTGTCCCCCTTGTTCGAACGGTCCGCCGAGAGCCTGGTCGAGCAGTTCGATGCCTGCCCCGGCGGCAACGACGTCGTCGCCGTGATCGTGGGTGCGCTCACCGCCGAACTCGCCGACGACGCCGGCGGCTGGCGTGAACTGCTCCAGCTCGTCATGGCCTCACCCGAGTACCGCCTCCGCTGGGAATACACCGAGGACCGGCTCATCGACAGTCTCGCCGGCCTGCTCGCCCGCGCCTCGATCTACGCCGACGACCGCTTCCTTCGCCGCCTCGTCGCCCAGATGATCTTCACCGCCTCCCGCGCGGCATACATGGAGTGGCTCTTCGGTGCCGAGCAGCCTCGCATCGAGGACCTGCGCGCCCTCCACATCCATGCCTTGACACCGTTGATCGAAGGGTGGCGTCCCCGCCGCGTCTGACGGTTCACCCCTGCAGACGATTCGTCGGGTCAGCGCTGCGTGCTGCCCGCATCCACCGGAAGCGCCACCGACGTGATGTACCGGGCTTCGTCCGAGGCCAGGAACAGCGACGCGTTGGCGACGTCCACGGGTTCGACCCACGGGATCGGCAGCATGTTCATCGTCCTGGCGGCCTCGGCGAACTCGTCGAGCGTGGGCTCGTCCCTGTCGGGTCGGAACACCTTGCGCACCGAGGGATTCTGGATCATCGTCGTGTTCACGTTGGTCGGATGCACCGTGTTCACACGGATCCCGTACTGCGCGACCTCCCCCGACAGGGCCCGCATCAGGCCGACCACGCCGTGCTTGGCCGCGGTGTAGTGGGACACTCCGACCAAACCCCTTAGTCCCGCAATGGAACTGGTGATGACGATCGATCCTCCCCCACGTGCGATCAGGTGCTCCACCGTCGCGGTGCAGGTGTGCCACACCCCGGTCAGGTTCACGTCGAGCATCGTCTGCCATGCCGTGTCGTCGAGCTCGAGGGAGGGTGCCGACGACGTGATTCCCGCTGTCGCACAGACGATATCGATTCCCCCGAACGCCTCCACGCCGCGATCTGCCACCTCCCGCAGCGCCTCGAGGTCGCGCACGTCCGCGATGTACGGATCGGCCTTGCGACCGAGAGCCCGCACCTGCGACACGGTTTCCTCGAGATCTTCCCGCGTCGACGGTGGAGTCGACACCGTCTCGGTCGGTCCACACAGATCGACGGCAACGATGTCGGCGCCTTCCTGTGCGAAGCGCACGGCCTGTGCACGTCCGATGCCCCGGGCCGCGCCCGTGATCAGCGCGACCTTGCCGTCCAAACGTCCACTCATCTCAAACCTTCTGGGTCAGACCGGCATCGACGACGAGTTGCGTGCCGGTGATGTAACGGGAGTCCTCGCTCGCCAGGAAGAGCACCGCATTGCTCACGTCCACCGGGTCCACCCACGGAACCGGCAGCAGATTGCGGGACGCGAGCACAGCGGCCGCATCGGCCTCGGTCGGGTTGTCCACGTCCGGGCACAATCTCGAGAACACCCGGCTGTTGATGATCATCGGAGTGCGCACCGACCCGGGGTGCACCGTGTTGACCCGGATCGACCGGGAACCGAGCTCGTTCGCCAGCGTGCGCGCAAGACCGATCACGGCATGCTTGGCCGCCGAATAGTGCGCCGCGGACGGAATCGCTTTGATACCCGCCGTGGAACTGACGAGAATCACCGACCCGCCACCCGCGAAATGCGCGACACCCGCCCGGACCGTGTTCCACGTGCCGGTGAGGTTCACGTCCAGCGACCGACGCCACGTCTGCGGGTCGATCGTCCACGACGGGCCGGGGACGTCGTACACCCCCGCGTTCGCGACCACCACGTCGAGACCCCCGAGCACGTTCGCTCCCCGGTCGACGGCCGCCCGCAACGCCGCCGTGTCCCGGATGTCGGCGGTCTCCGCGACGCAGGTTCGTCCGGTGGCACGGACCGCCTCTGCGGTGGCGTCGAGTTCGTGGCGCGTGTCCTCGAGGTCGAGCGCGAGCACGTCGGCCCCCGCCTGCGCCAGGGTCACGCAATGACTTCTGCCCATGCCTCCTGCCGCGCCGGTGACCAGAACACGCGAACCTGCCATCTTCTGCACTACAACACCTTTCGTGCCGGGCCGCCGAGCGCGAATCCCTTGTAACCCGCCTCGGCGACCTCGTCGAGGATCTGGCCGTACGCTGCGAATCCGCCGATGAACGGCATGAACACCCTCGGCTTACCGGGGATGTTGGCCCCCAGGTACCACGAGTTCGCCGAAGGGAACAGCGTTGTCGATGCCCGCTCGTTCAATTCGGCGACCCACGCGTCGACCGCATCCGAGTCGGCTTCGATGGTCGCGGCTCCCCGCTCGTCGATGTACTCGATGCAATCGACGATCCAGTCGAGGTGCTGCTCCGAGGTGAGCACCATGTTCGCCAGCGGTCCCGGGCTACCGGGACCGTTGACCAGGAACATGTTCGGGAATCCGTTCACCCCCAGCCCGAGGTAGGTACGAGGGCCGGCCGCCCATTCGTCGACCAGACGCCGGTTGTCGCGACCTCGGATGTCGATCCGGCTCAACGCGCCGGTCATGGCATCGAAACCGGTTGCATAGACGATGATGTCGAGATCGTACTGTCCGCCGGTGGTCGCGATACCGGATTCGGTGATCCGATCGATCGGGGTGCGCTCGAGATCGACGAGGGTCACGTTGTCGCGGTTGAAGGTTGCGAAATAGCCGGAATCCGTGACGATCCTCTTCGTCCCGATCGGATGATCGTCGGGAATCAGCGTCGCGGCGAGCTCCGGATCGGTCACGATCTGCCGGATCTTGTTCTCCCAGTACACACGGGCGGTGTCGTTGGCCTCGAGATCGGTCAGCTGATCGGGGAACGCCTTGCTGAACAGGACTCCGCCACGGTTCCACCACTCGTCGTAGATCCGGGTGCGTTCCTCGTCGGTGACATCGAGCGCGCCGTGGGGGTACGGGGTGAACGGCGAACCGCCCCCGCTGAGTCTGGACAGGCGGCGTCGCTCCGCGTAGGTCGCCTTGATTTCGCGCATGGTCTCGGCATCGAAGGGACGATTGCCCGCCGGGATCGAATAGTTGGCTGTGCGCTGGAAGACGTACAGATGATCGGCTTCCTCCGCGATGAGCGGAATCGACTGCATCCCGGATGATCCCGTCCCGATGACCCCGACACGCTTACCGGCGAAGTCGACCACGTCGTGCGGCCAGCTACCGGTGTGGTACGCCTCGCCCCGGAAGTCCTCACGGCCCGGAATGTCGGGAAGGTTGGTGGCAGAAAGACATCCGGTGGCGAAGATGCAGTATCGGCCGGTGGTGACCTCACCGTCGTCGGTACGGATCCGCCACACCGAGTCGGCCTCGTCGAATTCCGCCGAGACCACCCGCGTCGAGAACCGGAAGTGACGCCACAGATCGAACCTGTCGGCGACGTGCTCGAGATAGGCGAGGATTTCCGGCTGCGTCGCAAACCGTTCCGACCAGGTCCATTCCTGTTGCAGGTCGTCGTCGAACGAGAACGAGTAGTCGACGCTCTCCACGTCGCAGCGAGCGCCCGGATACCGGTTGTGGTACCACGTGCCCCCGACTCCTCCCGCCGACTCGAACCCCTGGACCGTCAATCCGTGCCGGCACAACGTGTGCGCGGCATACATTCCGGCGACACCTGCACCGACAATCACCACGTCGACCGCGGCGCTCTTGCTGTTCACGATGGGACACCTCTTTCGAATCCGGCCGATACACGCCGGCAGGGGGACCGTGCTCGTGCCGAGACACTAGGAGCGCCTGTATCGGGGCCGAAACCGATCCTCCCGGCCAGCGGTCGCCCTGGCGGAGGCGCCGCTCCGGTCGACGTCGCATGTTGCGCATTCTCCGGCTCCGACCCGGTCTGCGCCGATATCGTCGAGGTCACCGGTATCGCTGCGGCCCACGTCGGCTACGAACTGTCGCCGGCGGTGGCCGCGGCACAGCGGCTCCGACCCGAACACGCACAACACACCTGCAGCACCGACCGAGGAACGCCCGTCATGAACCTCGCATACCGACTTCCCCAGCGGCGAAGCCTCCGCACTCCCCTGCCGGGGCCCCGCTCGACGGAACTGACCGAACGGCGCCGGCAGGCGGTCGGTGCCGGGGTGGGATCGTCCGTGCCGGTCTACGTCGCCGACGCGGACGGCGGCGTCATCGTCGACGTCGACGGGAACTCCCTGATCGACCTCGGTGCCGGAATCGCCGTCACCAGCGTCGGTGCGTCCGATCCGGCTGTCGTGGAGGCAGTTCGGGAACAGGCCGGGCGATTCACCCACACCTGTTTCATGGTCACCCCGTACGAGGGGTACATCGAGGTCGCCGAGCGGCTCGCGGAACTGACCCCCGGTGACCATCCCAAGCGCACGGTGCTGTTCAACAGCGGCGCCGAAGCGGTCGAGAACGCGGTGAAGATCGCCCGCATCGCCACCGGGCGCGACGCCGTCGTGGTGTTCGATCACGCCTACCACGGCCGCACGAACCTGACGATGGCGATGACTGCGAAGAACATGCCGTACAAGCACGGTTTCGGTCCGTTCGCGCCCGAGGTGTACCGGGTGCCGATGTCCTATCCCTTCCGGGAAGGCCTCGGATACGACGGCACCCCGGTCACAGGTGAGCAGGCCGCGCGCCGCGCCGTCACGCTGATCGAGAAGCAGGTGGGCGCGGAGAACGTCGCGGCGATCGTGATCGAACCGATCCAGGGAGAGGGCGGATTCATCGTGCCCGCACCCGGTTTCCTTCCGGCACTGGCCGATTGGACACGCAACCACGGTGTCGTGTTCGTGGCCGACGAGGTGCAGACCGGCTTCGCCCGCACCGGTAGCTGGTTCGCCTGCGAGCACGAACAGGTGGTGCCCGACCTGATGACCCTCGCCAAGGGCATCGCGGGCGGCCTGCCGCTCGCGGCGGTCACCGGGCGCGCCGACCTGCTCGACGCCGTGCACCCCGGCGGACTCGGCGGTACCTACGGCGGCAATCCGATCGCGTGCGCGGCGGCGCTCGCGACACTGGCCCGGATGCGTGATCTCGACCTGCCTGCCCGCGCCCGGCACATCGCCGACATCGCGGTGCCGCGATTGCAGGCGCTGGCCGACGAATGCGACATCGTCGGGGAGGTGCGCGGGCGCGGGGCGATGCTCGCGATCGAGTTCGTGATGCCCGGAAGTCGCGAACCCAACCCGGTCGCGACCGCTGCGGTCGCCGCGGCCGCGCTCGCGCAGGGCGTCGTGCTGCTCACGTGCGGCACCTACAGCAACGTGATCCGACTGCTGCCGCCGCTGGTGATCCCCGACGAACTGCTCGTCGAGGCGCTCGATGTGCTCGAGGACGCAGTCCGGGCGGTGTAACCCTCTCCGACGCAGACGGGAACCGTCCCCCGGTCGAGCCGAGTGTCGGTTCCCGTCAATCGGATTCGGTAGTGTCCCGGAGGTCAGGAGTCGCGCTGGTGGCGCGGCTTCCACACCACGAGGGCGTTGCTGCGCGGAATCGGGACGAGGTCACGGCGCGCGCTGCGCAGCTGCTCGACCTCGGCGGTCAGTTCCGCGACGCGCTGCTGTAGAGCCTCGACCTGGTTGGTCAGTTCGATGACGCGCTTGATGCCCGCCAGGTTCACGCCCTCGTCCTGCGACAGGCGCTGGACCTCACGCAGCAGTTCGACGTCGCGCGGCGAGTACCGGCGACCGCCACCGCTGGTGCGGTGCGGCGTGACCAGGCCGAGCCGGTCGTAGTTGCGCAACGTCTGCGCGTGCATCCCGGCCAGTTCCGCCGCCACGGAAATGACGTACACGCGGGCGTCCGGGTCGCCGGAATGACCACGCGGCTGCCTCGGTTCCGACATCATGCACCTGCCCATCCCTCACGCGGATCGAAGCCGCTGTTCTTTTCGGCATGCAGATAGACACGCAGGGCGTCGATGGCCTGGTCGTCCAGATGCTGCGGGATCGCGACCTTGACGGTGACCAGCAGGTCGCCGGCGCCACCGCTGCGCTTGGGTACGCCGCGGCCGCGCACGCGCAGCACGCGTCCGTCGGCCGTGCCCGGGGGGATCTTCAGACCCACGCGACCGTCGAGGGTCGGCACCGACACGGTCGCCCCGAGAACGAGTTCGCCGTAGCTGACCGGCAATACGAGGGTCAGGTCGTCGCCGTCACGGCCGAACACCTTGTCGGGACGCACGTGCACGGTGACGAACAGGTCGCCCGACGGCGCGCCGCGCAGTCCCGCCTCGCCCTGCCCGGCGAGCCGGATCCGGGAACCGTCCTTGATGCCCGGGGGCACTCGCACGGTGATGGTGCGGGTCCGGTTCTGGATGCCCGTGCCACGGCAGTCCTTGCACGGGCTGTCGATGATCGACCCGGTGCCGCGGCAGTCGTCGCACGGCTCCGAGAAGCCGAACGCACCCTGGTTGCGCGAGACGATCCCGCTGCCGTTGCAGTACGGGCACACCCGCGGGCTCGTGCCCGGCTCGGCGCCGCTGCCGTGGCAGGTGGTGCACGGCGCGGGGCTGGTCATGCGCAACGGCACGGTGACGCCCTGCACCGCGTCGCGGAAGTCGAGAGTCGTCTCGGTTTCGACGTCGCCGCCGCGGCGGGGACGCGTGCGGGTCGTGCCGCCGGCACCGCCACGGTTGAACAGGCCACCGAACAGGTCGCCCAGTCCGCTGTCGGCCGCGCCACCGCCGAACAAGTCGCCGATGTCGAAGTTGGTGCTGGTGAAGCCGCCACCGGCACCGGGATGGAAGCCGCCGAACCCACCGCCGCCGGACGCGAACAGCCGCCGCGTCTCGTCGTACTCCTTGCGCTTGGCGGGGTCGGACAGCACGGCGTTCGCTTCGCTGACCGCCTTGAAACGTTCCTCGGCGGCAGCGTCGCCCGGGTTGGCGTCGGGATGCAGATCCCGCGCCAGCTTCCGGTACGCCTTCTTGATGTCGTCCTGCGACGCGTCGGGGGAGACGCCCAGGTCCTTGTAGAAGTCCTTCTCGATCCACTCCCGCTGGCTCACCGGGCGCCTCCTCCTCTCGCAGTACTTGTTGTTTCTTACTCGGTGCCCGACTCCTCCGGCGGCGTTTGCGCCGGAGTGTCGGTCGGCTCGCCGTCGGCCACGGTCACCATCGCGTGCCGCAGCACACGGTCGCCGAGCCGGTACCCCTTGCGGAGGACCGCCCCGAGGACGGGATTGTTCCCGTCGCCTTCCATCTGAACCGCTTCGTGCAGATCCGGCTCGAACGGATCACCCTCCGCACCGAACGACTCGAGGCCGAGGCCGGTGAGAATGCCGACGAGCTTGTCGCTCAGGGCCTTCATCGGTCCGGTCTCGAGGTCGCCGTGCGCGCGGGCCCGATCCAGGTCGTCGACCAGGTCGAGGAACTGGCCGACCACCGACGCCTTGGCGCCTTCGATCGCAGCTACCTTCTCCCGCTCGATCCGACGCCGGTAGTTGGCGTACTCGGCCGTGACGCGCTGCAGATCCGCAGTGCGCTCGGCGAGTTCGGCCGTTTCCGGCGACGGTTCGGCGGTCAGTGCGGCTTCGTCTCCTGCGGCAGGAGCCGGCGACTCGGATTCCACTTCGACGACCTGCGCTTCGGCGTCTGCTTCGCGCACCTCGAAGGTCTCCGGGTCGATCCGTCGCTTGTCGGTGACGGTCACCGGTTCCTGCTCGCGCTTGTCGGCACTCACTTCTTGTCCGTATCGCTCGGTTCGTCGACGACCTCGGCGTCGACGACGTCGTCGGCACCGGCGGCCGCACCGTCACCGGCAGCGGCACCATCGGCACCCTGGGCCTCGTAGATCGCCTGGCCGAGGGCCTGCGACTCGGTCGCAAGCTTCTCGACTGCGGCCTTGACCGCGGCGATGTCGGAACCGGCGAGAGCGTCGTTGGCTTCCTTGATGGCAGCCTCGACCTTCGTCTTGACGTCGGCCGGCACCTTGTCCTCGTTGTCCTTGATGAACTTCTCGGTCTGGTGCACGAGCGACTCGGCCTGGTTGCGGACCTCGGCCTCCTCGCGACGCTTCCGGTCCTCCTCCGCGTGCGCCTCGGCGTCCTTGATCATGCGGTCGATCTCTTCCTTGGAGAGGCCGGAGCCTTCCTGGATCTTGATCGTGTTCTCCTTGCCTGTGCCCTTGTCGCGGGCGGTGACGTGCACGATGCCGTTGGCGTCGATGTCGAAGGTCACCTCGATCTGCGGGACACCGCGCGGAGCCGGGGCGATGCCGCCGAGCTCGAAGGAGCCGAGCAGCTTGTTGTGCGCGGCGATCTCGCGCTCGCCCTGGAAGACCTGGATCTGCACGGACGGCTGGTTGTCGTCGGCCGTGGTGAAGGTCTCGGACCTCTTGGTCGGGATGGTGGTGTTGCGCTCGATGAGCTTGGTCATCACGCCACCCTTGGTCTCGATGCCGAGGGACAGCGGGGTGACGTCGAGGAGCAGCACGTCCTTGACCTCGCCCTTGAGGACACCGGCCTGCAGGGCGGCGCCGACGGCGACGACCTCGTCCGGGTTCACGCCCTTGTTGGGCTCGCGGCCACCGGTCAGCTCGCGGACCAGGTCGGTGACGGCGGGCATACGGGTCGAGCCGCCGACGAGGACGACATGGTCGATGTCGCTGACCGAGATGCCTGCGTCCTTGATGACCTGCTGGAACGGAGCGCGGGTGCGTTCGAGGAGATCGCTGGTGATCTTCTGGAACTCGGCGCGGGTGAGCTGCTCGTCGAGGAACAGCGGGTTCTTGTCCGCGTCGACCGTGATGTAGGGCAGGTTGATGGAGGTGCTCTGCGAGCTGGACAGCTCGATCTTCGCCTTCTCCGCAGCCTCACGCAGACGCTGCAGGGCCATCTTGTCCTTGGTCAGGTCGATGCCGTTCTGCGCCTTGAACTTGTCGACGAGCCAATTGACGATGCGCTCGTCCCAGTCGTCGCCACCGAGGTGGTTGTCGCCGGAGGTCGCGCGGACCTCGACGACGCCGTCGCCGATCTCCAGGAGGGACACGTCGAACGTGCCGCCACCGAGGTCGAAGACGAGGATGGTCTGTTCCTTCTCGCCCTTGTCGAGGCCGTATGCGAGGGCCGCGGCGGTGGGCTCGTTGACGATGCGCAGGACGTTGAGACCGGCGATGGTGCCGGCTTCCTTGGTGGCCTGACGCTGTGCGTCGTTGAAGTACGCGGGGACGGTGATGACGGCGTCGGTGATGTCCTCACCGAGGTACGCCTCGGCGTCGCGCTTCAGCTTCATCAGGATGCGCGCGCTGATCTCCTGCGGCGTGTACTTCTTGTCGTCGATGGTGACGGTCCAGTCGGTGCCGATGTGGCGCTTGACGGAACGGATGGTGCGGTCGACGTTGGTGACCGCCTGGTTCTTGGCGGGCTGACCCACCAGAACTTCGCCGTTCTTCGCAAACGCGACGACCGACGGAGTGGTACGGGAGCCCTCGGAGTTCGCGACCACCACGGGCTCGCCGCCTTCCAGAACGGAAACGACCGAGTTGGTGGTTCCGAGGTCGATGCCGACCGCACGAGCCATAATTCTCCTCCAATGTCTCGCCGCGACACCTCGTTGCATCGCGGACCTTCATGCCCTAACCCTGAGCCTGTTCGACTCAAGTGAGCGAAGCCGACTCAAGCTTGCACCCGCACCGAGACTGGAGTCAAGCCCAAGTTGAGTCTGGCACGCTCAGGTTTGTCGATGGGTTTAACCGCAACCGTCACGTATTTGTTCCAGTGCGTGACGCGGATCACCCCTAGCCCCCGCCAGCCGCGCAACCGCCAGACAGCAGCGCGCGGCATGCATCGCGCCGCTGTCTCCCCCGTCGGCGGCTGCGGCGACGGGGTTATCCACAGGCGCCTATTCGATCCACAGATTTGGGCAATTCGCCATCGGAGCGTCCCGAATCACCGAGATCACGGCCACGCTGACCGGCATGACCGATCCGACACCGATCTACCGATCCGATCTTCTCGCCTCCGGCATCACCCCCGACGAACTGCGGCAGGCATTGCGCAGTGGCGCTCTCACTCCGGTCGCGCCCGGTGCGTACCTTCGCCGCTCCGAGGCCGACGCACTCGACGACGACGCCAAGCACCGTGTCCGAGCGCGATGCGTGCAGCACACGCTCGGCTGGGACGCGGTGCTCAGCCACGTCACCGCCGCACTGTTCCACGGAGCCGACCTGTGGAACCCCGACCTGTCCCGCATACACATCACCCGCGACCGGAGGTCTGGTGGACGACGGACGGACAACCTCCACGTCCATCCGGCGCCGATCGCGCGCGAGGAGATATTCGTCGTCGGCGCGGCCGCGGTCACCTCACCCGCGCGCACGATCGTCGACCTCGCCCGGTCTCTGACCGTCGACGAGGCGGTGATCGCCGGGGATTCGTTGCTGCGACGGTATCCGTCCGCTCTCGTGGGAATTCCGGCCGCGCTCGACGGTGCTGCCCTGCGCGCCGGGGTCGCGTCGGCGCGACGCGTCGTCGACTTTCTCGACGGACGCAGCGAAAGCGCCGGCGAATCCCTCGGCCGCCTCCGGCTCCGTTCGGCCGGAATCCCCGAACCGAGCCTGCAACGCGAGTTGTTCACACCCGACGGCACCTTCGTCGCCCGCGTCGACTTCTTCTGGGAAGAACTCGGCATCGTCGGCGAATTCGACGGTATGGGTAAGTACGGCGCCGGGGATCCTGCGTCGACGGCAGAGTCCGTCCGCCAGGAAAAGCTGCGCGAGGACGCAATTCGCGGCCTGGGATTCGAGGTCGTGCGGTGGACGTGGGCGGAGCTGTTCCGCTTCGACGTCGTCGCGGATCGCTTCGCGCGAGCCGTCGAGCGCTCCCGCCACCCGCACCCGCCGACGGCGAAGACACCGGCGCGATGCATGCCGCGCGCCGCAGTCCGCCCGGCGCGCGGCTGAAACCCGTGCCCAGTGCGCAGCTGAAACCGGAACCTGGCGCGCGGGTGCATCAGACGCCGGCGAGCACACCTTCCGCACTGCGCACCGCGACCGATGCGGCCCGTGCGGTGAACGGGTCCAGCAGCGGGTGCTCGGCCCGCGCGCGCCACGCACGAACCGCCGCGACGCCCGCGGCACGGACCTGGGGGGCGGGGGCGTCGTCGGGCAATCCCAGTCGTTGCCGCGGCTCGATCCCGAAACCCCCGACGAGGCGCTGCAGCTCGAACAGCTCCTCGTCGTCGAGCGCGACGGGACGCGAGCGCAACCGGCCGAGCAGGCGCAGTTCCACGAACCCGTGTCCATCGGCGAGTTCACGTTGCACCGACGCGAGCAGGTGCCGGTCGCCGCACGCACGCAGCACCCGCCCGAGCGACAGCAGCGCCGAATGGGTCTTGAGCTGATCGGCGCGCTGCCCGAACTGGACGTCGATCACCTGCCGCAGCTCGTCGAGCCCGCTGCGCGCGAGCAGTTCCGCGGCGAGCGTCGGGGAGTCACGGACCCCCAGCTGCACGAGCGCGACGGCCATCCGGATGCCGAAGAGCCCGAACCGGTCCGCGAGCTGCGCGCGCAACTCGGGGTCGACGGGCAGTGGCATGTCCGGACGCGAGAAGCGGTCGACGGACAGCATCGCCGCCTGCAGATCGGCGGCCGAGACGCCGGCGAGCGCCTCGAATGCGGCGAATTCGCGTTGGCGCAGGGTTCGCGCACCGAGCGCGAGCAGGCCCGCGACCGGAACGACCGCCTGACACAGCCCGGTGCGTTCGAGTTCCCCGGCGAAGCGGGACGCGACGTCCTTCGCCGACATCATCGCGTCGGCGCGGCCGGCACCGATCTCGTCGGCCCGGGAGACGACACCGATCACCCCGAGCGGCCCGGACTCCCCACCGACGTGGCGGCCGATGCGGTCGAGGAACTGCACGTCGGCGGCACCGAGGGTGCGCATCAGGTAGACGACGGCGTCGGCGCCGGAGGCCGCGTCGTCCGGGGTGAGCAGGTCCAGCGTGCGGGCCGAGACGTCCTGCGAGAGCGACGAGGTGCCGGGTGTGTCGATGATGGTGGTCTGCTGCAGTGCCCTCGCGGGCCACTCGACGTCGATTCCGTCGATGCGGTCGGCGGTCAGATCCCCCAGGTCGAACGTGAGCCGGCCGTCCCGGCGCTGGAGCGGCACCGGCCGCGACCGGTCTCCGTCGTAGCGGGCGGTCACCGAGGGCGTGGCCCCGTTGCGGTACCAGGTGACCACGCGGGTGCACTCGGTCGCGTCGGTGGGGGCGATGTCCTGGCCGACCAGGGCGTTGAGGAGGGTGGACTTTCCCGCCTTGAGGGAGCCTGCCAGTGCCACCCGCAGCGGTTGCGCCAGCCGCGCTTCGCATTCTGCCAGTTGCGATGCGACCCGCGGGTCCCGGCCGTAGACCGCCCGTGCCTCGGCGATCAAATACGCGGCTGCGCCCGGTACTGCACTCATGCTTGCGCTCCCGCCAGTTCGCGTGCCCGATCCCTCAGGGCGACAAGTGTCTTCAGGGTTTCCTCGAGTTCGGTGATGCGCCCTTGCCGCTGTTGTTGTTCCACCGTCGCGGCCTCCTGCGCCGCGCGCAGCGACTCCGACACCGATCGCAGTGTCTGGTCAGCGAGTTCGGTGAAGTGGTCGCGCAGTTGCCGCTGGATCGACCGCAACCGATCCTTCGATTCCTTGCCGACCTGGAAGCCGACGTCGTCGGTGAATCGCCGGATCGCGGTCTTCGCGTCGAGACGTCGTTTCGCGATGCGGGCCTGCTTGTCGTCGCGATATGCCTTGGTGCCGAGCACGACTCCGGCGCCGATCGACACCGGATTGATCAGTGCCATACCCATGAACGTGGTGACGAGGCCGAACATGAGGACGCCACCGTAGGAGCCCTTCATTCCGACCAGCATCTTCTGGCCCGGTCCGATCCGGCCGGGGTCGAGATCCTCGAGGGGATCGACCGGTTCGAACAGCGAATCCAGGTCGGCGAGATGCAGGTTCGGCAACCGCGTCGCCCCGTCGGCGGCGAACAGGTCGGCGACCGTCGCGGCGAGGGCGGTCGACCGTTCGTGCGCCCACACGAAGTTGTCCCCGACGGATTCCGCGACCTGTTCGGCGAGCCATTGCCCGAGCCGCGGCCACTCCTTTCCGGGGTCGCATTCGTCGACCGCGGCCTCGGCGAGGCGGGTGACGTGCCGCAACCGGTCCCGCAGATCGTGTTCGATGTCGGCGGCCAGATCGGTGATGCCGTCGGCGAGGGTCTGCTGCCAACGGGCCGCGCGGGCGCGCAGGGCCTCGGCCGCCGTTTTCGCGCGGACGAGGTCCTCGACGGCGGCGGCCCCGGCGTCCGGGTCGCGCAGCGCCGCGAGTTCCCCGGCTACCCCCAGTGCGACGTGGTCGACGACGCCCGCGACGTCCTGCGCGACCGCGCGCCGGTCGGCATCGGCACCGCGGGCGAGGACCCGGTCGCGCAGGTGGTCGTAGACGGCCGCGAACCCCGACTCCCTGTGCAGCGATTCGTCGTCGAGGCGTAGCGCGTGCTCGCGCAGCAGCGACGACACCGGCAGCAGTGGGACGTCGAGGTCGGCGCGCTGCAGGTGGGTGCGGTCGGCGTCGACGATCGCCCGCCAGTGCGGATACAGGTCGGTCTTGGTGACGAGCACCGCGACCGCCGGGCACAGCGTCCGGACCTGCCGCAGGAAGCTCACTTCCGGCGCGGTGAACTCCTGGCTCGCGTCCGAGACCACGAACACCGCGTCGGCGGACGAGAGCAGCGTGAGGGTCGCCGACGTGTGCGGGTTGGTGTGCCCGCCGACACCCGGGGTGTCGACGAAGACGAGTCCGTCGGCGAGCAGCGGGCTCGGCACGTTCACCTCGAGCCGCCGGATCTCGTGTCCGTCCGCGTGGGCGCTGCGCAGTTCGGTGAGCGGGATCGGAACCCGCTCCGGGTCCGCGCCCGGTTCGGCGACCACCAGTGCGGCCGATGCCTCGGCCGCGTGCTGGACGAGGGTCGGGACCGCGGTCGTCTCGTCGTCACCCACCGCGCACACGTCGAGCCCGAGCAGCGCGTTCACGAAGCGGCTCTTGCCCTGGCCGAGCGACCCCACCACGACGACCCGCAGCCGCGGATCGACCACCCGCGTGCGGGTCGCGGCGAGCCTGGCGGCGAGGTCGGCGCGGCCCGCGGCGCAGGTGTGTTCGGTTGCCTCGTCGACGAGTTCGGCGAGTGTGGCGCGACGGCTCGCGGGGTCGACCGGTGTGTTCTGCATGATGCTGCGTCGGCTCGCCTTCTGTTGTCGATCGAGGGTGATTATGACGGCCCGGCTCAGTTCAGGAGGTCGTCGATGTCGACGGAATCCGGGCCGACCTGGCTCGATCCGCCGACGATCAGGCCGTTGCCGCCGAGCGAGGAGTCGAATAGACCGCCGGTGCCTGCGGCGTTGCCGAACACGTCGCCCGGGTCGAGCGACGACCACACGTCCGCCGCGCCCTGGACCCCGCCGGACAGCGAAGTCCCGAGGTCCGCGGCACCCTGCAGTCCCGCTCCCAGGCCGGCGCCGAGATCGACGCCGAGGTCCGCTGCTCCCCCGACGGCACCCGAAACTCCGGCACCGAGGTCCGCGGCACCCGTCACTGCGCCGTCGACGGCTCCGGACACTCCACCGGCCAGACCGGCCGCGGCGTCGGCCGCCCCGGACACGGCACCGTCGACCGCACCGGACACCGCCCCGGTGAGCTGACCACCGGCCTCTGCCGCGGTGTCGACCGCAACCAGGCTGTCGGCGACGAGCCCGCCCGTTACATCCGCACCGGCCGCCAGGCCGCCGCCGAGGGTGGTGGAGAGCTGCGCGCCGAGATCGGCGGCCACGTCGGCACCGACCGACACACCGGTCGCCAGGTCACCGCCCAGCCCGGCCCCGGCCTCGCCACCGACCTGCAGCACCGAGTCGACCGCAGCCGACAGGTCGGCAGCTGCACCCACACCGGCGGACACATCCACACCGCCGGACAGATCGGCGCCGAGGTCGAGGGCGGAGCCGACGGCACCGCCGAGCGAGCCACCCAGTTCCGCTCCGGCCCCGAGCGCGCCTGCCAGTGCGGTACCGACCGCGACGCCGAGGTCCGCGCCGCCGCCCACCGCGGCGTCGACCGCGGTGGAGAAGTCGCCGCCGGCGGACAGTGCCGTGTCGAGCAGGCCCCCGAGGGCAAGGCCCACCTGGCCGCCGAGGTCGCCACCGACCCCGAAGACCGCCTCGAGGGTGGCGCCGAGATCGGCACCGGCAGCCACGCCCCCGGCCGCACCGAGAGCGGCGTCCAGCGCGGCACCCAGGTCCGCGGCGACGCTTCCGTCGAGTCCGAGACCACCGGCGAGTGCGCCCGAGACCGCCGCACCGAGGTCGGTGGCCACTCCTCCGCCGAGGCCCAGCGTGGTGTCGAGGACGGATCCGACAGCTGCACCCAACTCGACGCCGGCCTGCCCGCCCACCTGCAGGACCGCTTCGAGAGCGGTGGCCAGCTCACTCACCGCACCGATGTCGAGACCGGTGTCGAGGTGCAGATCGCCGTCCGCCTCGGATTCGGCCTCCGCCCCGAGACCGAGGCCGAGACCACCACCCAGGCCGCCACCGAGACCGGCACCCAGACCGAGCCCGGCACCGGCAGCGGCGCCCAGCCCGGCGCCACCCACGAGACCGGCGGCGGCAGTGCCGGCGATCGTGCCGGCCCCGCTCAGAGCGGCGGTCAGGTCGGCGGCCGATCCCGCGAAGAGACCGGTGTCGGCGACCAGCGGCGCGACCGCGACGATGTCGGCGTGGCACACGTCGGTCAGCCCGGCCTCGGCGAGCACCAGGTCGGGGTTCTCGCAGTAACGGGCCAGGGCGTCCTCGTCGCGGAACAGGGCGAGGATGAAGTCGAGCACAGCGTTGGACATCGCGATCTCCTTGAGCGTTCGGGGCTGATTTCGAACGTAGGAACCCCCGGCCCCCGCACCCAAGGGGGTCGGCACCCCCACCTGCCTGCGTCGGTACATTAGGGGCTCGAGCGGCAATAGGGGCCGGGCCCCACCATTCGGACGCCCCGCTAACGAAAGGCAGCCGCGAAACGACATATCCGGTCGACCCGGCGGAGCCGTCCCGCCACGAATTTCGTCAGGAGCGACCGATGACAGCAGGACTGGGCGTCACGATCGGATGGGCGAACGCGGTGGCTGCCGCCATCGTGCCCGAACGACCGGACGATCCGACGGTCCTGCGCCGCCCCACCGTCGTGCGCCTGCACGACGACGGCACCGCCGAACTGGGCCACGAGACGGGCACGCGGGTCTTCACCGACTTCGTGCACAGAGTCGGAGACCCCGTCGGCATCCTGTCCGAGGACGGCACCTCGGTCACCGGCGAGGACCTCACCGCGACCGCGGTGTCCTGCCTGCTCCACGCGTCTCCGCCGCACGGGGCTGCGACGGTGACCTACCCGGCCACGTGGCCCGAGCACACCGTCGACGCGCTGCGCGGGGCACTCGACCGCGCGGGTCTGCACTGGGCGACGCTGATGCCCGAACCGGTGGCTGCGGTGCACTGGCTCCGGTCGGCGCACGGTCCGCTCGGCGACGAGGTCGTCGTGGTCTACGACCTGGGTGCGCACACCCTCGACGTCGCGGTGCTCCGCACCGGCGCCGAACCCGAGGTGCTGGGCCGCCCGCTGTCGACCGACGAGGTGAGCGGCGACGTGCTCGATCACCTCGTGACCACCCATGTGCTCGATGCCGTCGGCGACGTCGACCTCGACCCGTTCGAGCCGGCCACCGTGGAGGCGCTCACCGAGCTGCGGGCCCGGTGCCGCGCGGCGAAGGAGGAGTTGTCGGCGGATACCGACGCCGTCGTCGCGGTCGATCTGCCGGGTGTCCGACGCGATGTGCGGCTGGTACGTGACGAGGTCGAGGAACTCGCGCGGGGTCCGGTGCGAGATTCGCTGCCGCTGATCTCCGAGGCGCTGCGCGGCGCCGACATCGACCCGTCCGATGTGAGCCGCGTTCTGCTCGTCGGTGGCGGATCCTCCATACCCCTTGTCGCCGAATCGATTTCGTTCGAACTCGGCCTGCCGGTCACGGTCGCACCCCAGCCCGCCGACACCGCGGCGACCGGTGCGGCGCTCGACGCGGCGCACAGGCTCGCGGACCCGGCTGCCGCCACACCGGAGCCGATCCGCCCGGCCGACGACGCGTCCACGACAGAACTGTCCGTGGTGGTCCCGCCCGCCGCGTTCACCCGCCCGGCGGTCACGCCACGGGAGCCCGTCCAACCGCTGCGATCCAAGGCACGCAGGTTCGCGCTGATCGGCGCGGCCGCCGCCGCGATCGTGGTCATCACCGGCGGCGGACTCGCGGTCGGCACGCTGACGGCAAGCACCGGCGAGGCCGGCGCCGAGTCCGCGCCGACCGAGGTCGCGACCGGCGCGCCCACCACGCCGGACCAGCCGACCACCACGCCGGTTAGTGCACCCGCGGAAAGAACCCACCCCGCCGCGACCGCCGCGACCCCGGCAACGCCCGGCTCGACCGTGCAGGTCCAGCCCGCAACCGCGGCCCCCGGCGGTCCGCAGGCTCCGGGCTCGCCCGCGCCCGCGGCCCCCGGCGAACCGGCACCCGAGCAACCCGCCACGCAGCAACCCGCCACACAGCAACCCGCGCAACAGCCGCCCGCCCCGGCACCCACGACGACACAGCCCCCGGCGCAACCCCCGGCCGCACCCTCGCAGCCGAGCGGTGCCGGTGTCGGCCAGGCCGCCGAAGGCATCGGCAACGGCGTCGGCGGGGCCGTCGAGGGCGTCGGCAACGGTCTCGGCGGAGTGGTCGAGGGCGTCGGCAACGGTCTCGGCGGGGTCGTCGAAGGCACCGGGAACGCGGTCGGCGGCCTGCTCGGCGGCGGAAACTGACAGCGCGGATGAGTTCGCCGACACTCCCCCGCGCTGTGGTGCACGCGCTGACCGCCGATCCGCCGCGACTACTGGTCGTCGGCGGCGCCCACACCGGGAAAACGAAGCTGCTCAACGAGATCCGGCAAACGCTTCCGCACATCGTGGTCGTCGACGACGCGCATCGCCTGCCCGCAGACGAGATCCGGAACCTGGCCGATCGGATGATCCACGGGGATCACGGCATCGTCGTCGCCACGGAGCCGCGGCCCCACCGCGCGGAGATGCTGCAGCTGATGAGCACGGGTGCCGCGCACGCGTGCACCGTTGCGCTGCGGCCGCTCACCATTGAGGAAGCATTGCACCGGGCAACGGCCTTCGGGATCTCCGATCCGACGCTCGTACGCGCGGTCCTGTCCTTCACCGGCGGCGCGCGCGACCTCGCGGACGCGGCGTTCGCCGCAGTGCGGGAGGGCGCGGATCCGCGATCCGCTGCCGTGGACCGGGTGCGCACCCGGCTCGCCGGCAATCCCGGTCTCGCCGGCGCGCTGGCGCTGGTCGAGTTGGGCGGAGCCCCCGATCCTGCCGAACTCACCGCCGCGCTCGGCATAGATGCCGATCTCGCCCACGACCTGGCCGACGCCGCACACGCGAGCGGCCTCCTCACGACCGGTGGCGACGAACTGGTCCCGGCCGCCTCAGGTGTTCCCGCCGCGTCGCTGGGCCCGCACGGATTCCGGACCGTCGCCCAGGGACTGCTGTCGTGCCGCGTCGACCGCGACCTGCTGACCGTCCCGGTCGCGTCGCGTCTCGCAGCAGCCGGACTTACCGACCCTCGGCTCGCCGATTACCTTGCAGCCCAAGCCGATTCGTCGAATCCGGCGGAGGCATCCGACCTGTACGCCGCGGCGGTGCGCGCCGGTGCCGACGCGGCGGACCTGGCACTGCGGCGCGCCGAAGTCGCCGCTGCGACCGGCGACCGGTCAACCGCCGCCGCCCTGACCGACGAGATTCTGGAACGCGCCGGCTCACTCTCCCCGGCAGATCTGGCCACTGCCGTCCGGATCGCCGCGACCGTCGCGGCCGGTGACGGCATGCTCGGCCGCAGCGCGGACCTGTACGAGTGGCTCGGCCCGGACCGGGCCGGGGCCGATGCGCCGATCGGGGCGGCGGTGCTGCTCGCCGCCGGCCGTCCCGAGGCCGCGATGCGCATGCTCGAGACCTCTGCCGCCGTCGCGCCCACGTCCTCGGCGGCCGCCGCGCGACTGCTCGCCGAGGGCCTGCGCGAATCGATCGGCGGTGACGGACGGGTCGCGATGAACGCACTCACCCGCGCGCTGTCGATGCGCGGGACGGCCCGCACCGTCGTGCAACCGGACACCGTGGAGGCGATCACGGCGCTGCTGTGCCTGCACTCCGGCGAGCTGACGCACGCGACGAACGTGCTGGCCCGGCACACCACGCTCACGGTCCGGCACGAACTGCTGGCGGCGTGGGCAGCTCTGCTCGGCGGCGACCTGTCCGCAGCGTCCGCCGCGGCCGACGACCTGTCCGGCCGCGCGGTTCTCCAGCGCGACCGGCTGTTCCTGCACGGCCTACGGGTCGGTGCCGCCCGGCGCAGCGGCGACTCCGGGCGCCTGCACGCCGAATGGGAGGCCGCGCAGGGCGTCGTCGCGGAGTACTCCGTCGACCTGCTGAGCCTGCTTCCCCTCGGCGAACTGTGGCTGGCCGCCGTCCGGGTCGGCGACGCACCGCGCATCTCACACCTGGTCGCGCAGGCCCGGGATCTGCTCACCGCGCTCGGCGAGCCCCCGTTGTGGGGTGCGGCGCTGCACTGGTACGGGGTGCAGGCGGCGATCGCGGCGGAGCGGCCGGACGAACTGCTGCCGCACGCCCGCGCCCTGGCGGTCGCCGCCGAGTCCACCGCGTACGCCGCCGCGCTGGCGCGGGCCGGGCAGGCATGGCTGCGGCTTCTGCAGAACGACGTCGACCCCACCCGGGTGCGGACCGCCGCCGAATCGCTCGCGGCGATCGGACTGCCCTGGGACGGCGCACGGCTGGCCGGGGAAGCCGCGCTGCGGGCCGGCGACACCGCCGCCGCGACCGGATTGCTGCAGGTGGCGCGCGCGTTACGGCATCCGGCGAGGACGACCGCCGATCCCGCCGCGACGTCCGCCGACACGGTGTCGCCGACGACCGGACCGTTGTCCGACCGCGAAGCACAGGTCGCCGACCTCGTGGTTTCCGGCCTGACCTATCGCGAGGTCGGTGCACGGCTGTACATTTCCGGCAAGACCGTCGAACATCATGTGGCCAGGATCCGGCGCCGGCTCGGTGCCGGTTCCCGCTCGGAGCTGATCTCCATGCTCCGGGCGATGGGGCACGGGGGCGACGGTCGCATTAGTACGAGTAGTAGCAGTGAGAAGAAGGGGGGAACTTCGGCATGTCCGTAGGCGTCGGCCTGCGCGTGGGCACCACCGTTTCATCGGTTGCCGTGACCTCCGCCGTCCCCGGTCAGCCGGGTCCCGCACCGATCGAACGTCGCAGTGCAGTGCACCTGCACCAGGACGGTACCGCGACCCTCGGCGAGATCGACCCGGTTCTCGATCAAGGGGCCAGTTCCTTCACCCACTTCCTGGAACACGTCGGCAACCAGGCCGGCATCCGCGCCGCGGACGGATCGCTGTCCCGCGCCGAGGACCTGGTGGCGACCGCGATGGAATGCCTGCTGGCCGATGCCGCGCCGCTGATCGGCGACCGCGAGTACACCGTCGTCGCGACCCATCCGACGGACTGGGCACCCTCGACCATCGCGGTGCTGCGCAACGCCCTCGACTACGTCGGCCTGCGGCACGTGTCGCTCGTGTCCGACGCCGAGGCCGCCGCGGCCTGGTTCGAATCCCAGGTGTCGCGTCAGACCGGCCGTCTCGTCGCGGTCTATCACATCGACGACCACGGTTCGACTGTCACGCTGGTCCGTGCCGGTATCGCCGCGGGCAAGCCCGTCCGGTTCGGGATCGCCGACGCACCGCCCGTCACGAAGCAGCTGTCGACGGCACTGGCCGGCTTCGGATGGCAGATGGCGAACCTCGATGCCGTCGTCGTCACCACCGACGAGAACGTGGACACCGCCGCAGCACAGCTCGTCGCGCAGTCCGTCAAGGCCGGGCTGGGAACGAGGTGCGCGCTCGCGCCGGATCCGCACCAGACGATGGTGCGCGGCGCCGCGCTCGCGGCCGCGGCCGGTTCCGTCGAATACCTCGGCTCGACGCAGATCATCCCGACGACCCGCACGAGTCTGCCGCGCAAGCAGACTCCGCAGGGCAACGGGTCCGCTCCGCGGCTCGTCGATCCCGACGCCACCACGGTGATCCCGAAGGTCGCGCCCCGCGAGCCGCACCGCGCGATGCCGACCGCGCAGCCTCCGAAGACCGATCGGACCACCGCGTCGACGGCCCGCGCGGGCGACGTGGCGACGATCGCGCCGGACGAGGACTCGACCGCACGGCGTCCCTCGCCGATCCTGCTGGCCATCTGCGCCGCGGCGGTCGTGCTGCTGGCCGTGGTGGGTGTGCTCGTGCTGACGCAGCGTGACTCGGCCGCCGAGACCAATACATCGGTGGCCGACCAACGTGTGACCGCGACCATTCCGGAACTGCAGTCGCCGCGTCCCACGCCGGCGAAGACCAGCACCACGACGACCACCACGAGTGCGCCGCCGACGTCCTCCGAAGCGGAGAGCACGACCACCGAGCCGGCCGCACCCGTGGTGGCCCCGGTCGACGACTCGACGGCCACGGCGGAACCGGCGGAGACCACGACCTCGCGTCAGGCGGAAGCGGTCACCACCACCACGGTGCCGCAGACCACGACCACCAGACCGGCCCCGGGTTGGCAGACCACCGAGGAGAAGCCCACGCGGAGCCGGGACCGGGACACCCCGACCCCGACCACCACGAGGCAGACCCCGACACCGACCACTACTCAGAGCGAGCCAGGGGGATCGCCGGGTTCGGGTCCGGGTTCTCCCTCAACTCCCCCCGGGAACGATTCCTAACCGAACCGCTCCCGTAGGCTGTTTCCGATCGTCGTAACCGCACATCGATCACAACGAAGGGCTTTCATGCGTCTCTCGCCGGCGTCGCGCGCCGCTGCACGTACCACTGCTCGCCGGCTGGCTGTCGCTGCCGCGTCGGCGCTGCTGCTGGTCGGTCCGTTCACTGCGACCGCTCAGGCGGACCCCGCGGACGAGCTTCCGGCCGAGTTGATCGAGGCGGTCCAGCGCGATCTGCAGATGTCTCCCGAGGAGTACCTCGAGCGGTCGGCCCGGGCGCAGGAACTCGGCGAGTACGCCCGTGGTTTCCGGTCCGAGCGTCCCGCGGACTTCGCGGGCGCGTGGATCAACCGCGACGGCGAGCCGGTCGTCGCGGTCACGAACTCCGATGCGGCCCGCAAAGCCGAGAGCGACGGCTACACCGCGACGGTCGCGCCGGTGTCCGCAGACGGTCTCGAGTCGGCGCTCGCCGAACTGAACCGCTGGGTCGCGGCCCTGCCGCGCGACGTGGCCGGTGTCGTGCAGTCCACCTCGATCGACGTGCTCAACAACCAGCTCGTCGTCGACGTCGTGAACACCCCGATCGGCCGTGCACTGAATCTCCCGTCGCTCATCGCGAACGTGCAGGTGCAGCTGACGCCGGGCCTGCCGCCGAACGATCCGGCGCCGCTCGGTGGCGACACCTACATCACCGCGGACGGCGACGTGCGTTCCACGCCGCTCGATCGCATCGGCATCTGCTCGTTCGGGTTCAACGCGGTCGATTCCAACGGTGACGCGGTGAACGTCACCGCCGGCCACTGCGACGCGGTCGCCCGCCCGCAGGGTGGTTCCGCGGTGTACCTGCCGAACCGCGAGAACATCGACGAGAGCACCCGTATCGGGGCGTTCACCCGTTCGTCGGTCGGTACCGACAGCCCCCTCGACTACGGGATCATCGGCTTCAACGAGGCCGGTGTCGACGCCGGGCTGAACCGGCCGGTGGTGCGCGGCGGCAACGGTTCGACGCTGACGGTCACCGGCACAGCGGTTCCGGTCGTCGGGGCCCCGGTGTGCAAGTCCGGCCAGTCGTCGTACTTCACGTGCGGAATCGTCTCTGCCGACCGCATCGAGACCCAGCTGGTCTACCCCGACGGGGACAGCACCACGATCCGCGGCTTCGCGACAACGGTGTGCACCCTCTCCGGTGACAGCGGCGGTGCGATCGTCACCGGCACCCTCGCGCTCGGCGTCATCAGCGGTTCGAACAGCGCCGGGGCCCCCGACTGCGTGGAGGCGAACCTGGTGCTCGCCCCGAACGGCGGCACGTCCAGCCTGGGCATTCCGATTCGCGACATCGAGAACGCGACGGGCACGCGGGTTCGAACCGCGAGCGAACCTGCCTGACCCGCCGCCCTCCAGCCCGCTTCACCCCATATGATCTGACGCATCGACCGCCGCCCCGCGTTCGGGACGGCGGCTTTGCATAGAGCCAGACCAGACCGTGTAGACAGCAAGATCCCTGTAGTCGCCGAACCTGCACACGAGCAGGACCTATGAGGAAGGCATTCATGCGACGCTCCTTCGCACGTCGGGCAGCGGTGATCGGTTCGGCAGCACTGTTGCTGCTCGGCCCCACCATTGCCTCGGCGCAGGCCGAACCGGCCGACAAGCCCGCCGACCTGCCCATCGAGCTGGTCGACGCGCTTGCGCGCGACCTCGGCATCAGCCCCGAGCGGTTCATCGCCGATGCCGACCGCAGTCAGGAGCTCGCGCAGTTCGCGGCGACCGCCCGTGAGAAGTTCGCGGACGTGTTCGCCGGTGTCTGGCTCGACGAGCAGGGCACCCCGACGGTCGGCCTGGCCGACGGCGACGAGCACGACGCCGCGCGCGACGCCGCCGAGGACGAGGGATTCACCGTTCAGCCGGTCGAGCGCAGCGAAAACGAGCTGGAAAGCCTGTCGAAGCAACTGAACGACTGGCTCGACACCCAGCCGCCCGCGGTCGCCGATCTGGTGCGCGGCATCGCCATCGACCTCGTGCACAACGACGTCGTGGTGCGCGCCTCCGATGTCGCCGGCCTGCAGCTCCCCGACGCCCTCCAGGGCACGCGTGTGCTGCTCGCCCCGGCCACCCTGGAACCGGAACTGCTGAAGCTCGAGCCGATCGCCGGGCTGGCCTCGGCCGATGCGCTGTTCGGCGGCGACGCCTACGCCGCGTTCGGTGCCGGCACCGGCCTGCGCTGCTCGCTCGGATTCAACGGTGTCGACGGCTCCGGCAGCCCGGTGAACATCACCGCAGGTCACTGCGACCCGAACCGCGCCCAGGCGGGCGGGCAGTACGCGTCCGAGGTCTTCCAGGCCATCGGTGACGGACTCGGCCAGAAGATCGGCACGTTCGAGAAGACCAGCCTCGACCACCGCGACTACGCACTGATCCGCCCGACCGCCGAGGCTCGCGGCCGGTTCGAGAACAACGGCGTGCGCGTTCCGCTCGCGGCACCGCTCGCCGTCACCGGCACCGCCGAGCCCGTCGTCGGCGCGCCCGTGTGCAAGTCCGGTGTCCGCACCGGGTACAGCTGCGGTGTCGTGACGGCCTCGAACCAGACCGTCGAGATCGGCCACCGGGTGCTCGACGGCGGCTTCTCCACCAACCTGTGCGCCCTGCAGGGCGACAGCGGCGGCACCCTGGTGACCGGCACCCTCGCCCTGGGCATCTCCAGCGCGTCGAACGTCGGCCAGTACCAGATGTGCGAGATCGCCGGCGTCGTCAGCGGCATCCTGGGCGAGAGCCCCGAGCTGTACGCGACCCCGATCTCCGCGATTCTCGCCGAGAACCCGGGCCTGAAGGTCCGCACCTGGTAACAGGTCCACACATCGAAAAGGCCGCCTCCCGGACGGGAGGCGGCCTTTTCGGTTCTCGGGTACCGAGCGGGAGCGCTCAGGAGCAGACCGGCGAGGTCAGCTGCGCGAGGGAGACGAAACCGCAGGCATTGTCCTTCGACAGCTTCCACACGCCGTCCTCGGCGACGAAGACGACGGTGCCCGGGTTCGGGTTGCCGCCGATGATCATGTCGATACCGGCGGTTGCGGTGCCGTCGCCGCCGTCGACCACGTCGACGACGGTGATGACCGCGTCGTTCGCCTTCGCTGCGGCCGCCACCTGGTTGATGAGCTCCGGGTCCTGCTCGGCGCCCTGAACGAGCGGAATCTTCTGCTCGAGCGGCACCGTCTCGTCGAAGGCCATCGCCAGGGACGCGTTGAGCTCGGCGGCCGTCGGGACCGGCGGATACGCGGCAGCCTCGGTGGTGGCAGCGGCGGTGGTGGTGGTCGTCGAGGTGGCCGCCCCCTTGTCGTCGCTCTCGTCCGAGCCGCAGGCCGTCATCGTGAGTGCAGCGGCAAGTGCCGCGGTGGCGACAGTCGTCTTCCCAAACTTCAAGTTCTTGTTCCTTTGCTTTCTTCGGTTCGAATCCGACAGCCCTGTGTGGGCGATTCCCCCTTGCGAACCGGGGATCAGGATACCGGGGTCCGCCTGTCCCGACCGGGCGGGCGATACACGCCGAGCGAGACGTCGGCCACCTTCGCGCCGCCGGAAATCGTTACGATCCGTACTTCCTGTCACCAACGAAACTGAGGTACCACCAGTGCTGGGCGTAATCATCGATATCGTCATCTACGCGGCCAAGATCGTCTCGTACGCCGGCTCACTCGGCTGACGGAATCCATGCGAAACGGGTTCGGCCCGGCACCGAGAGGTGCCGGGCCGAACCCGTTATTGCTGGTCTCACGCGTAAGGCGTGGTTCCCGGCGGTGCCAGCAGGGTCTGGATCAGACCGATGCCTGCAATGGCCAGAGTCGGACCGCCGACCACGATCGTGCCGATGACGCCACCGATACCCGCGCCCGCGACAGTACCCACGGCGGGCATCACGAACGTACCGACGACAGCGCCGACGATGGTGCCGAGCAAGCCGCCGACGGCCGTCGCGATACCCAGCTGGGAGGAGAAGTTGTTCTGGGCCTTCATGTTCTCGTCCGGCGACGCGACGTCCTGCAGCTTGAGGCTGACCGGCGTCAGGCTGGGAGCGACCTTGTCCTCCGGCGCAACCGGGGTGGCCTTGGACGGATCGGTGACCGGGGTCAGCGTGAGGGTCTTGCCGTCCTCGCTGATCTCCCGCTCCAGCGGGAGCTGGAGGTCGCCGAGCTGGATGGCGAGCGGCAGGCTCAGCACGGCGTTGCCGTCGGCGTCCTGGAGCTCGACGCTCTCGCCGTCACCCGAGACCTTGAAGGCACCCGCATCGATGACGGTGACGACGGAATCGCCCTCGACCTTCGCCTCGTAGTTGATTTCGTCCTGCGCAGCTTCGGCGGGCGCCGCGTACGAGGTACCCGCCGTGATCCCCATCGCCGCGATGGTCATGGTGGCCACCGCTGCAAGCTTCCTGAGCTTCATTTGTTCCCGTTCTGTGACATGTGGCGCACGCCCCCGACGGACGCCCCCCTGGATGGATCAGCTTTGCACCGCAAAGTTTCACTCCCCATAGCGAGAAACCCCAGCGTGCAGGCTGTTGCTGATCATATCCGAAATCACACCCGACTTCGTTACCGGGTGGTGCCACAAATGTGCGCGAAAAGCCGTGTGACGGTCGCCGATTCGAGACCCGAGAGGGACTTAGGTCATCCTGAGCAGTTGGGACGGACGGTGCGACCTCTACCTTGTGGCAGAGAACCTCGGCAGTTCCGTCACAAGTTACCGACGAGTAACCAGAATCAGAGAAGTTACCGGCGGGTAACTTGTGACGCGCTACGATGCTGGGGCTGATACCAGGCGGCCCGGAGCCGCCCCCGACACGAAAGGCCACGTATGAATGCCCTGACGATCACGTTGGGCACGATCGGCGTGCTGCTGAGCCTCGTGTGTTGGTACTCGTTCATCGGCGGCGCACTGAAGATGGTCAACACCGTCCGGATCGGCCAACCGGCCCCGGATCGGTGGCGTCCGTTCTTCCCGCGCTTCAAGCAGATGATCGTCGAGTTCCTCGCGCACACGCGAATGAACAAGTTCCGCACGGTCGGCTGGGCCCACTGGCTGGTGATGGTGGGCTTCCTGCTCGGCGCCATCGTCTGGTTCGAGGCATACGGACAGACCTTCAACCCCGAGTTCCACTGGCCGCTCATCGGTGGCACCGCCGTCTACCACTTCATCGACGAGATCCTCGGTCTCGGCACGGTGATCGGCATCGTCACGCTGATCATCATCCGTCAGCTGAACCACCCGCGTCAGCCTGGCCGGTTGTCGCGTTTCGGCGGCTCCGACTTCAAGGCCGCCTACTTCGTCGAGACCGTCGTCCTCATCGAGGGCCTCGGCATGATCTTCGTGAAGGCCGGCAAGATCGCCACCTACGGCCACGCGAATCCGTGGACCGACTTCTTCACGATGAACCTCGCGAAGCTGCTTCCGGCGAGCGCCGTGATGGTGTCGATCTTCGCGTTCGTCAAGCTGATGTCCGGCATGATCTGGCTGTACGTCGTGGGCCGCAACATCAACTGGGGTGTGGCCTGGCACCGGTTCGCCGCGTTCTTCAACATCTACTTCAAGCGTGAGGACGACGGCGGCGTCGCGCTCGGCGCCCTCAAGCCGATGATGTCCGGCGGCAAGCCCGTGGACATGGAAGACGCCGACCCGGACAAGGACACCTTCGGCGCCGGCCGCATCGAGGACTTCTCCTGGAAGGGCTGGCTGGACTTCTCGACCTGCACCGAGTGCGGTCGCTGCCAGTCCCAGTGCCCCGCCTGGAACACCGGTAAGCCGCTGTCTCCGAAGCTGCTGGTGATGTCGCTGCGCGACCACGGCTACGCCAAGGCCCCCTACCTGCTGGCCGGTGGCCGCAAGGACCTCGGCGGCGACGAGGTCGGCCTGGTCGACGGCGAAGGCAACGTGCTGGAGGAGAAGATCGCCGCAATCCCAGCGGCCGCCCGCGCCGAAGCCGACCGCAAGCTCGTCGGTGAAACCGCCGAACTCGTCGAAGCGGGCGAGCTCGCGCCGGTCATCGACACCGAAACGCTGTGGTCGTGCACGAACTGCGGTGCGTGCGTCGAGCAGTGCCCGGTCGATATCGAACACGTCGACCACATCATCGACATGCGCCGCTACCAGGTGCTGATCGAATCGGACTTCCCGTCCGAGCTCGCGGGTCTGTTCAAGAACCTCGAGAACAAGGGCAATCCGTGGGGCCAGAACTCCAAGGACCGCCTGAACTGGATCTCTGAGATGGACTTCGACATCCCGGTCTTCGGTCAGGACGCGGACAGCTTCGACGGCTACGAGTACCTGTTCTGGGTCGGTTGCGCCGGTGCCTACGAGGACCGGGCGAAGAAGACCACCAAGGCCGTCGCCGAACTCCTCGCCACCGCCGGCACCAAGTTCATGGTGCTCGGCGCCGAGGAGACCTGCACCGGTGACTCGGCTCGCCGCGCCGGCAACGAGTTCTTGTTCCAGCAGCTGGCGCAGCAGAACATCGCGGTCATCGACTCGGTGTTCGAGGGCACCGAGAAGTCCAAGCGCAAGATCGTCGTGACCTGTGCGCACTGCTTCAACGCGCTGAACAACGAGTACCCGGAGGTCGGCGGCCACTACGAGGTCGTTCACCACACCCAGCTGCTCAACCGCCTGGTGCGGCAGAAGAAGCTGGTGCCGGTCGCGCGTCTGGGCGAGGACGTCACCTACCACGACCCGTGCTTCCTCGGTCGCCACAACAAGGTGTACAACGCGCCGCGTGAGCTGATGGAAGCCTCCGGTGCCACGCTGCGCGAGATGCCGCGTCACGGCGAACGCTCCATGTGCTGTGGTGCCGGTGGTGCCCGCATGTGGATGGAAGAGCGCATCGGTAAGCGCATCAACATCGACCGCGTCGACGAGGCACTGACGACCGCGCCGTCGAAGATCGCGACGGGCTGCCCGTTCTGCCGAGTGATGCTCACCGACGGTGTCACCGCTCGCCAGGAACAGGGCCAGGGTGAAGGTGTCGAGGTTGTCGACGTCGCGCAGCTGATGCTGTCGTCGATCTCGCGGCTCGAGCCCAGCCGGCTCAGCGCGAACCTCGAGGTCGTGCAGGCCGAGAAGCCGGAGACCCCGGTCACCGCCGAGGTCGAGGCCGAGGAACTCGAGGCCGAACGTGTCGCCGAGGTCGAGGCAGCCGCCGTCGCGGCTGCTCCGGCAGCCGCCGCAGCCCCGAAGGGTGGCGGCCTGCAGATGAAGGGCGGTCTGAAGGCTCCGGGTGGCAAGCCCGGTGGTCTGCAGATGAAGGGCGGCCTCAAGGCTCCCGGCGCGAAGGCCGAGGCCCCTGCTGCTCCGACAGCCGAGGCACCTGCGGCTCCGGCAGCGCCTGCTGCCAAGCCGGGCGGGCTGGCGATGAAGGGTGGCCTGAAGGCTCCCGGCGCCAAGAAGGCCGCGGCTCCGGCCGCTGCCGCACCGGCGGCGGAAGCACCGGCCGCCGAGGCTCCGGCGACCCCGGCCGCACCGAAGGCCAAGCCCGGCGGACTGGCGATGAAGGGCGGCCTGAAGGCTCCCGGCGCCAAGAACGCCGCGGCTCCGGCTGCACCGGCCGCTCCGGCCGCAGCGGCACCTGCCGCCGAGGTTCCGGTTGCCGAGGCTCCCGCCGCGGTGGAACCGCCGAAGGCGAAGCCGGGCGGACTTCAGATGAAGAGCGGGTTCAAGGCTCCGGGCGCCAGGAAGGCTGCGGCACCTGCCGCTCCGAGTGCTCCGGCACCGGCTGCCGAAGCTCCCGCTGCTGGGGCTCCCGCTGCTGGGGCTCCCGCTGCTGAGGCTCCCGCTGCTGAGGCTCCGGCCGCAGCGGCCCCCACCGTGACGGAACCGCCGAAGGCGAAGCCGGGCGGACTTCAGATGAAGAGTGGGTTCAAGGCTCCGGGCGCCAAGAAGGCAGCGGCACCTGCCGCTGCGGCTGCTCCGGCACCTGCGGCGGAAGCGCCCCAGGCCGCCGAGCCCGAGGTCGCCGAGGCTCCCGCCGCCGAGGAGACCCCAGCTCCCGCCAAGCCGGCCGCGGACGTCCCGCCGCCGCCGAAGGCGAAGCCGGGCGGCCTGCAGATCAAGGGTGGCATCAAGCCGCCTGGCCGCAGGTAATCTCTCGACATCGAATGGCCCCCTCCGATTCAGGAGGGGGCCATTCGACATTCAGGGATCCTCAGCGTCCGGCAGCCGGAGAACCTTTCGAGCGTCGGCAGAGTGCGCCGATCGCACCGCCGATCACAGGCCGGAACTTGTGCAGACCCTCTCGGACAGCGCATCCAGCGCTCGGCGTACGACCGGTCCCACCGTCGCGAGCGCCTCGGGCGAGGTCATCTCCCAATGGGTCACGGGCAATACGTGATCGTGGACTTCGCCCGTGGTGGTGTCGGTCCAGCCTGTAACTCCCTGCCGACCGTCGGCCCCCGCGGTGAAATACAGAATGTCGCCGTCGAACACTCCGGGGCGGTGATGTTTCTGCAGCGTCAGGTTGTGTTCGGCCGAGGCAAGCAGTCGGCGCACCAACTGTTCGGCGCGTTCGACAGGACTCCCCGTCAGTTCGGCGACCGTCGTGACCAGACCCGGGATGTCCTGCGGTGCGCCGTCGGCAAAACCGAAGCCGGCGAGCACATCACTCAGGGACACCTCGGCACGTTCGGACGAACCACCACCGGCGAAACTGTCGAGCATCGCGAGCAGTTCGACCGACTCGCCCGCGGCCTGGAGTCGAACCGCCATTGCATGGGCGATCACGCCACCGAGCGACCAGCCGAGCAGACGATACGGGCCGTGCGGTTGCACCCTCCGGAGTTCGTCGACGTAACGCTCGGCCAGATCGTCGAGCGAAGCGGGCGCGAAGTCCGGTTCGGCGATGCCCGGTGACTGGAGACCGTGGATCTCCGTGTCCAGATGCTGAGCCAGACCCGAGTAGCACCAAGACAATCCGACGATGGGGTGCACACAGAACAACGGGGTCCCCGGGCCCTGGCTGCGCAGCGTTATCACCGGATCGAGGGCATTCCCGGTCCCGGCTACAGCACCCTGGTCCACCAGGCGAGCGAGCCCTTCGACCGTCGACTCCTGGAAAAGCCACTGCAGCGGTACCGGCGCATCGAACTCGGCGCGAAGCCTCGACACGACCTTGGTGGCGACGAGAGACGTGCCACCGAGCGTGAAGAAGTCGTCGTCCAGACCCACCCGCTCGGCACCGAGGACCTCGGCGAACACCGCCGCCACCACTTGCTCGACCGGGCTGACCGGAGCCCGGAACTCGCGCGCCTCGAACACCGGCTCCGGCAATGCCTTCCGATCCAGCTTCCCCGACGCATTGAGCGGCAGCGCCTCGAGCAGCACCACCTGCGAGGGCACCATGTACGACGGCAAGACCCCGCGAACGGCGTCACGCACGCCCACCGCATCGAGATCCATACCCGCAGCAGGAACGACGTACCCGACGAGATGCTCACCCAGATCACCGCCGCGTACCACCGCCACCGCCTGCGTGACACCGGCGACGCCGAGCAGAGCCGACTCGATCTCGCCCAGCTCGATCCGCTGACCACGGAACTTCACCTGGAAATCGGTGCGCCCCAGGTATTCCAGCTCACCGGACGCGCTCCACCGCACGAGGTCACCCGTGCGGTACATCCGGCCACCCGAACCGAACGGATCGGCCACGAACCGCTCCGCCGTCAGGTCCACCCGGCCGTGATAGCCACGCGCCAACTGGACACCGGCCAGATACAACTCCCCCGCGACACCCACCGGCACCGGACGAAGCCGGGCATCGAGGACGACCACTCGCGAATTCCACTGCGGAAGACCGATCGGGACCGTCCGCCCCATCGCATCACCCGCGACGACCCGGCGATAGGTGATGCTCACCGCCGCCTCGGTCGGCCCGTACAGATTGTGCAGCGGCGCCGACGACAGGCGCGTCCACGCACGCACCGTCTCCGGTGGCAATGCCTCACCGATGACGAACACATCACGCAGCGTGATCAGATCCTCGGATGCAGCCTGCTCGGCGAACACCGTCAACATCGACGGCACGAAATCGGTGAGCGTCACTCGCTCCCGCGCCACCGTCCGGGCCACATACCCGGGGTCCCGGTGACCGTCCGGCGTGGCGACCACCAGATGCGCACCGACCTGCAACGGCATGAAGAAGCCCCACAACGACACGTCGAAGGTCGTCGCGGTCTTCTGCAGATAGACATCCGATGCGGTGGGTGCGTAGCGATCCCGCATCCACGCCATCTGATTCGCGATCGCACGATGCGGAACCGCGACACCCTTGGGCCGACCGGTGGACCCGGACGTGTAGATCACGTACGCCGTGTTCTCCGGCCGCAGCGGCGACACCCGATCGGCATCGGTAACCGGCCGATCGGAGCAGGACGACAGATCCACCTTGTCGACGAACACCACGGGGGCCGCTCCCCCGCCGGCGAAGCCGTCTCGCGAAGTCGACAGAACCGCAACGGGCCGAGCCGAATCCAGCACGTATCCGGTGCGCTCGAGTGGATGGTCCGGATCCACCGGAACGTAGGCGCCACCCGCCTCGAGCACCGCATAGATCGCGACCACCAGATCCAGACTCCGCCGGATCGCCAGCGCCACACGAGATTCCGGACCCACACCGATCGAGATCAGATGCCGCGCCAATGCCGACACCCGAGAATCGAACTCGGCATAGGTGAGCCGGTCACCCTCGAAACTCACCGCGACCGCATCCGGCGTGAGCGCCACCTGCTGCCGATAGCGCTGCAACAGCAACTCGTCCTCGACCCGATGATCGGTGTCGTTGACCTCGACGACGAGCCGATCCCGTTCGGCGTCGTCGAGCAAGACCACATCACCGATCGACATCGTCGTATCCGCGACGAATGCCCGCAGCACCCGCAGATACCGTTGCGCGAACCCGGCGATCGTGCTGTCGTCGAACAGATCGGTGGCATAGGCGAAATCCACTGTCATTCCACCGAACTCGGTATCGCTACCAGGACGTTCCGCGACCGTGAGCTGCAGATCGAACTTCGCCACCGAGAAGTTCGGCTCGACCGCGCCGATGGTCAGGCCGGGCAACTCGAACGCGGTCGGGGCGAAGTTCTGGAAGAACAATGCCACCTGGAACAGCGGATGCCGCGCCTGCGACCGAACCGGATTGAGCACCTCGACCAGCCGCTCGAACGGCACATCGGCGTGACCGAACGCCGCGACGTCCACCGAACGCGTCTGCCCGAGCAACTCCGCGAAGGACTGCCCCGGATCGACCTGCGTCCGCAGCACCAGTGTGTTGACGAACATCCCGACGATGTCGTCGAGCGCGCGCTCACCACGACCGGCAACCGGTGTCCCCACCGCGATGTCGCCGGTGCCGGACAACCGCGCCAGCAACACCGCGAGCGCTGCATGCATCACCATGAACACCGTGGCATCGTGCTCGCCGGACAGAACGGCCAACGCCTCGTGCAGGTCCGCAGGAACCTCCACCGTCAGGTTCGCCCCGCGATGGGACGCCACCTGCGGACGGACCCGATCGGCCGGGAGATCGAGCTGCTCCGGAAGCCCGGCGAGCTGCCGCGTCCAGTACCCGAGCTGACGGGAGATCACCGACTCCGGATCATCCTCCGACCCCAGAACCTCCCGCTGCCACAACGCGAAATCCGCATACTGGACCTCGAGCGGCACCCACCCCGGCGCCTCACCCCGGCACCGAGACTCGTACGCCACCATCACATCCCGCGCCAAGGGCCCCATCGACACACCGTCACCGGCGATGTGGTGCACCACGAACGCCAACACGAACTCGTCCACCGCATCCGAGATCCGGAACAACCGCGCCCGCACCGGCACCTCGACCGCCACATCGAACCCCGCCGAGATCACCTCCGACACCGCCGGCACCACATCCGCCGACGCGACATCGACCGGCACCAGATCCACCGGCACGTCCTCCACCCGGAGAACCTGCTGCCACCCGACACCGTCGAGCTCCGGATACACCGTCCGCAACGACTCGTGCCGCGCCAACACATCCCCGACCGCCGCGGCCAACGCCGCCACATCCAACGCACCCGTCAACCGCAGCGCCAACGGAATGTTGTTCACCGCCGACCCCGGATCCAAACGGTTCAGGAACCACATCCGCTGCTGCGCATACGACAACGGAACATGCTCCGGACGCTCCCGCGCCACCAACGCCACCCGACCGCCGGAGCCGACATGCTCCGATGCCCGTGCCGCCAATCCCTCCACCGACGACGCCTCGAACAACACCCGCACCGGAACCGATGCATCCAACGCCGCGCCCAGCCGCGCGACCACCTGCGTCGCCGACAACGAATTACCACCCAGAGCAAAGAAGTCGTCGTCCAGACCGACCCGCTCCACGCCCAGCACCTCGGAGAAAACCGACGCCACCGCCCGCTGCACCGACGTCACCGGCGCGCGGAACGCCTGCGCCTCGAACACCGGCTCCGGCAACGCCTTCCGATCCAGCTTGCCGGACGCATTGAGCGGCAGCGCCTCCATCACGACGAACTGCGTCGGCACCATATAGCCCGGCAGCACATCGCTCATCTCGGCCCGCAACGTCGAGGACGACACGTCGCCGTTCGGGACGACATAGCCGACGAGCTGACCGGAACGCACCGCAACCGCAGCCGCGGCCACGTCGTCGAGGCTGTGCAGTACCGCCTCGATCTCACCGAGCTCGATGCGCAATCCCCGCAGCTTCACCTGATGGTCGATTCGCGCGATGAAGTCCAGGCGTCCGTCCGGTCGGCGGTACACCAGGTCGCCCGTCCGATACATGCGTCCGGGCGCCACCGGGTTCGCGACGAACCGTTCCGCGGTGAGACGCTGCGCCCCCAGGTAGCCGCGGGCAAGACCCTCGCCCGCGAGGTACAGCTCACCGATCCCGCCGAGCGGAACGGACCGCAGGCGGTTGTCGAGAACGAGAGCGGTCGTGCCGGGGATCGGCCCGCCGATCGCGACCTGCTCACCGACTTCCTCGGCCGTCGCCACGATGGTCGACTCCGTCGGTCCGTAGGCGTTGATCATCGAACGGTCGGGCACCTCAGGGTGCGACGACCACTGCGCTGCGAGCTCGGACGGCAGAGCCTCACCGCCCACGGCGACGACACGCAGGCCGTCGGATCGCGCGGGATCGAGGGACGCGAGAACCGCGGGGGTGGACAGGAAATGCGACACCCGCTGGTTGATGAGGAACCGCTGCAGGTCCTCACCGGCGAACGTGTCGTGCGGCGCGATGACGAGGCAGGCACCGGAAGCGAAAGCAAGCAGCATCTCCAGCTGCGCCGCGTCGAATGCCGGGTTGTAGCTTTGCAGCACACGGGAATTCGGAGTCACTCGATAGGCATTCACAGCCCAGGTCGCGAGGGGCCCGAGGCCCCGGTGGGTGACGACGACGCCCTTGGGTTTCCCGGTGGAACCCGACGTGTAGATGACATAGGCCGCGTCGTCGACCGAAATCTGCGCATTCACCGGCTCCGCGGAACCGCTGAGCGAGTCCGCCGTGACCCAGTGGACCCACGAGCCCACGCCCGCGGGAGGCGAGTTCTCGCAGATCGCGACACCGGCACCCGCTCCGCGAATTTCGTCGTCGACGCGGTGGTGCGGCTGGTTCGGATCCAGCGGCAGGTAGGCGGCACCGGTCTTCGCGACAGCCCAGATGGCCGTCACGAGGCCGACCGAGCGTGGCATCATCAGCGCGACCACATCCCCGCGGGTGACACCGGCCGCAACGAGCTCCTGCGCCAGCCGGTTCGATCGCTCGTCCAGCTCCCGGTAGGTCAAGGTCGCGTGGGTATCGGCCACCGCCGGCCGTTCGGGATGACGCGCCGCCGTCTCGGCGAGGATCCGAGCCAACGTTCTGGGGGCGTCCGGAGCGTCCCCTTCGAGGGGCGCACCGGATTCCAGCGGGATGTCCCGGACCTCGATCGTCGGATTCACAGCGACGGATTCGAGAATGCCCCCGAGCTGCCGCGCGATCGACGCTGCGAGGGATTCACCGAAAAGCTCTCGAACGAAGCGGATTTCGATGTCGATCCCCGCAGCCTCGGCACCCGACGACATTTCACGGAACGCGACGATCAGGTCGAGGTCCGCCGACGGGGACTCGTCACCGATGCCCGATATCAGCCCGACCTGGAGATGCCGTCCACCCAGGAGATCCGCGAGCTCGTCGTAGGGAACGTCCGGGGCTCGAAATGCCTGGGAGTCGAAATCCTTTGCCGCCCGCACCAACTCACCGAACCGATGCGCCGATTCGACCACGGTCCGAAGTGGGATCACGTTGCTGCCGGTTCCGGATTCGATCGGTGCTCCGATGACGACGTCGTCATCCTGCCCGAGTCGCGACAACAGCACCGCGAGCGCTGCGTGCACGAGAACGAACGTCGAGGCGCGCTCCTGCCGAGCGAGTACGAGGAGCGCACGATGAATCTCCGCCGGTACGTGGGCTGTGGTCGTGCCGAATGTCCGGGTCGAGCCGGACGCGGATGTGCGCTCGACCTGCAGCGGCGCAGGGGTTTCGACACCGTCGAGCGCGCGTCGGCGTTCGGCCGAGGCCGTTGATGCCGCGTCCTCGGGCTCGACCGGGCGGAGCCGATGTTCGTGATCCCAGTAGCCGAACCTGCCCTGGCGGTACATCCGGCTGCCGGGAGGACCCGCGGGGTTCGCAACGAATGTCGCTGCCGTCCAGCCGGCCCGTCCTTCGAAGCCCCGGGTCCACGCCGACGCCACCAGATAGATCTCACCCATCGAGTCGAGCGGTACCGGCCTGAGCCGCGTGTCCAGCAGGATCGCCGAGACGGGACTGTCCGGCAGACCGGACCACTCCACAGCATCGGACGGATCGAGGCGACTGAGAACCTCGTCGATCAGAGCCGGATCGCGGCGCACGTGCTGCCGCGCGCCGTCGTCGGGACTGTTCGCGACCTCGATGCTCCGGATCAGGTTGGAGGCGCCGAGCTGAGTGAGCACCAGACTTGCGGGGGCCCCGAACGGCGTGGATACGTAGCCGACACAGGCCGCATGGTCGAAACGGACCGCGTGCCGACGCTCCGGGTCCGGCGGCGTGTCGGCATCGCGGGTTTCGTCCACGTCGATCCGGAGCACTCCGGCCGGGACGAGGAGCGGATCGGAGGCGATCGCGGCGACCACGCCGGCGTCCGCGAAGAAGAGGGCACGAACCGGTTCGGGAAGTTCCGGGTCGATCGGGACGAGGGTGGCGCCGCTGCGGATCACACCCCACGTCGCCGCGATCCGCTCGTTCGAGGGCCGCAGGACCACCGCAACCCGATCTTCAGCACCGAACCCGCGCTCGACGAGGTTCGCGGCGATCTGCCGGGAACGTTCCTCGAGGTCGTACCCGTCGGCGGTGCGCGGTCGGTTCGTGCGGTCGTCGGTGTCGTAGTCGTCCAGCACGTCGATCAGGGTTTGCTCGACGCCCGCTGCCGGTGTGGCGATCCGGGAGACGACGGCGTGCTCGGCTGCGGTGAGAATTTGGTAGTCGCCGATCGCGACGGTCGGCCCTGCAGTGACGAATGTCTCCAAATATCGCAGGAAACGTTCGTGGTGGCGATCCAGTTCGTCCGGTTCGTAACGCGCGGGATTTGCTTCGAAGTCGATTCGTAGTCTGTTCGGATGAATTCCGGGGTAGATCGAAACGGACAAATCTTCGACCGGTCCGGTGCTGAGGACGTTGTATTCGCCGGTCACTTCGCCGAGCACAATTTCCCGGTGGAAGAGCATGATATTGACGAGGGGTCCGAAACCGGCGCTGCCGGCGGTGAGTCCGGACATTTCGCGGTACATGTCTTCGTATCGGTACCGCTGGTGCCGCAGCGCCCCGGTGATCTCGGCCTGGATCGTCCGGACGAGGTCCTGCGGGGTGGCAGTGGGTTCGACCCGCATTCGTAGCGGCACCACGTTGGCGAGAGTTCCACCGGACCGCTTCGCGGCGGCCGTGGTGCGAACCGCGACAGGCAGGCCCAGCACGATGTCGCTCTGTCCGGTCATGCGGGCAAGGAACGCCGCGAACGCGGCGAGCACGATGGGCACGGCGGTGGTGCCCCAGTCCGCCGCTGCCGCGTCCACGTACCCCAACAGGTCCGGACTCATTTCGTGCCGCACGAGGCGGGACGGCATGCGCGGGGGTCCGGATCGGTCGGTCAGGCGCGCCGGCCGGGGCAGGTCCGCGACTCGCTCCGCCCAATAGGCCCGATCGTCCTCGAATCGGGCAGTGGTCCGGTACGCGTCCTCCATTGCGTACAGTTTCCGCAGGTCGACGGCTTTCGACGGCGGCGCCTCGGTGCCCTGAATCGCGTGCGTGTACAGCTCGGCCACTCGATTCATCAGCGTCATCGCGCCGTGGCCGTCGAGCACGAGGTGGTGGGCCACGCTCAGCCAGAAGTAGCGGTCTTCGGCGATGTGGAGCAGCTCGGTGGCGATCAGCCGATCCCGGTACAGATCGATCGGTCGGCTATACCGCTCGACCATGTAGTCCCGGGCCGCCTTTACCGGATCGTTGTCTTCCCGGAAGTCCCGATACCGAAGCGCGTCCTCGATGGTCGGATCCACGACCTGGTAGGGCTCGCCGTCCCGGTCGAGGATCAGCAACCCGGGCGACAGCAACTCACGGGACGCCCGGTCCGCCGCAGCGACGAGCACATCGAATTTCAGAGGGCCGCGAACGTCCACGTACTGGGCAATTGTGTACGGAACATCGGGAGAAATCTGCTGAGCGACGAAGAGTCCCCGCTGCGAGGGTGCCAGCGGAAACGGCGACAATGATGTTGATTCGCCGTCGCCCGACTTCGGCACGCCCGACCCCTTTTCGACACTCGGTGATCCCCGTACGCCACTGCGTACGTACAAAGACTTATCCTAGCGGGGAAAGAATCGTTACCTTTCGTATACATGACTGCACTCGGGGAGCGGTCGCATGTGTTCGACATCCGGTTACCGATCGGCGGAGACGGAAGCCTAGGAGTTGCATTTCATGGATGATCGGCCCAGCACTGAGCCGACCGGCGCAGGCGCCCTCCGGGAGGGAAGGAACCTGCGACGCCCACTGCTCGTGGCCGGCGGGGTTGTCGGGGCTGCAGTGATCCTGTGGTTCGGCTTCTCCACCTGGAGGGTGTACGACGGCCTGCAGGACGCGAAGGCCAGCGCCGAATCCGCCGTCGACGCCGCACTCGGCGGAGACATGGGTGCCGCCGGCGACGCCGTGGACGCCGCAGAGTCGTCGGCAGCGAGCGCAGTCGACTCCTCCGAATCGGTTCCCTGGCGAGTCCTCCGCCTCATCCCTCGCGTCGGCGCGCCGTTCGAGACCGTGCACCAGATCGCGAAGGTGACCCAGGGGCTCACCGCAAATGTCGCAAAACCGACCGTCGAGGCCGGCAGCGCATTCTCCCTCGACACGCTGGTCGCCCCCGGCGGTCGGATCGACGTCGCCCTGCTGCGCGACGCGGAGCCGATCCTCGCCGACGCGGCGATCGCGACGCGCCCGCTCGCCGAGCAGGCGGCACGGATCCCCGAGGCCGGCTTGTCTCCGGTCGACAACGCCCGGGTCCAGGTTCGGGATCTGACCGCCCGACTCGCCGATGCGCTCGACGAAGGTGCCGACGTCGCCCAGGTTCTGCCTGCGATGCTCGGAGCCGACGGACCCCGCAACTACTTCATGGCCTTCCAGACGCCCGCCGAAGCACGCGGTACCGGCGGCCTGGTCGGCGGCTTCGGCGTCGTCAAGGCCGAGAACGGCGTGGTCGGGATCGACACCCTCGCATCGAACAACGACGTCCCCTACTGGGAGAGCTTCGAACCCCTGGATCTCGGTCCCGATTTCGCGGCCACGTACGCGTTCTCCGACTCCGTCACCACCGACATCCGCAACAGCAACTTCAGCTCCCACTTCCCGTACACCGGCCGGATCTGGCAATCCCTGTGGGAACAGCAGTCCGGTCAGCGCGTCGACGGTGCCATCGCCACCGATCCGATCGCCTTGAGCTACGTCCTCGAAGCGATCGGGCCCGTCACGCTGCCCAACGGGGACGTGATCGATGCCGGCAACATCGTCGACGTCACGCTCTCTTCCAACTACCTGCGCTTCGCCGACGACAACAACGCCCGCAAGCAGTACCTCCAGGACATCGCCGCCGCGGTCGTCGCGAAGATGACCGGTTCCATCGAGTCGCCCAAAGCGCTGATGGACGCGCTGTCGCGGGCGGTGAGCGAGAACCGCATCGCGGTTTGGAGCGACCGCCCCGAGGAGCAGGAGGTTCTCGCCGACAGCGCCATCGGCCACACGGTTGCGGACACCCCGGCGCCCTACGCCGAAGTCGTGATCAACAACCACGCCGGCAACAAGATGGACTACTACCTGCGCCGCGAGATCGAGTACCGGGCGGAGACCTGCACGGGTGACACCCGCAAGTCGACCGTCACGGTCCGTCTGCACAACGACGCGCCCGAAGAAGTGGTCGGCTATCCGCGCTACGTCGCCGGGATCATGGAGACCCGAACCGAGAAGGTCCCCATGGGATCCAACCTCCCGATGGTCAGCCTGGTCGCCACACAAGGTGCCCGGCTCGACAAGGTCACCGTCGACGGCAATTCGGCGTTCCCGCTCCGCGGAACCGAAGTGGGGCATCCGGTTTTCCATATCCGCACAGCCGTCCCTCGGGGCGAGACCGTGGAGGTCGTGTTCGAAATGACCGAGCCGAGCGCACCCGGCGTCGCGCAGACGCCGATACAGCCTCTGGTCGACACCCCGACCGTGACCGTCGACGTCCCGGTGTGCAATGCGTGACCACTTGATGACCGAAGAAGGACGTTCGGTCGCAATCCTCGGCACGCGCGGCTATCCCAGCTACTACGGCGGTTTCGAGACCCTCGTGCGCAAGCTCTCCCCCTATCTCGTGGATCGCGGATGGGACGTGACCGTGTACGGACGCACCGGCACCACCGTGGTCGACGATCCGGGGCGCGATCGGCGCGTCAAGACGGTCACGACCGCCGGCGTCGAGTCCAAGGCACTGAGCACCCTGTCCTACGGGTTGACCTCGGCCGCTCATGCCACGCGGCGACGACCGGACGTCGCACTGATCATGAACGTGGCCAACGGTTATTGGCTGCCGCTGCTCAAGGCTCGCGGGATTCCCACCGTCCTCAACGTCGACGGCATCGAATGGGAACGCGACAAGTGGAGCACCTCGGCCAAGACGGTGTTCAAGGGCGGTGCTCATCTCACCGCTCGGTTCGCCGACTGTCTGATCTACGACTCCCACGAGATCGCCCGCCGCTGGCAGCGTGAATGGAAGCGGGACGGAATCTTCATCCCCTACGGCGGCGCCGTTCCCCCGCAACTGGCACCCGTGGACGGACTGCCGTCGCGGTCGTACGCCCTCATGGTGGCCCGCTTCGTGCCCGAAAATTCGGTGCGCGAATTCTTCGCTGCGGCAGAGAAACTCAGTCGCGACTGGGATGTCGTGATCGTCGGATCGTCAGGGTACGGCGACGAACTCGACGCCGAGGCGGATCGGCTGTCCCGTTCCTCGGACCGCATCCACTGGCTCGGGCACGTCAGCGACGACGACAAGCTGTTCGCCCTGTGGCAACACGCCGGCGTCTACTTCCACGGACACAGCGTGGGCGGCACCAATCCCGCCCTGGTGCAGGCAATGGCGTGCGGCGCGCCGATCGTGGCGCGCGACACGGCGTTCAACCGGGAGGTACTCGCCGACTCCGCCCGATTCGTTCGACCGGACGGCGACGCCATCGCAACGGAACTCGCAGCGGTCATGTCGGATCCCGAGCTCCAGTCGGACCTCGGTCGGCGCAGTCGCGAACGTCAGGCGAGCCACTACACCTGGGACGGTGTGTGCGCGGCGTACGAGAAGGCGATGATCTCGCAGATCGACGCTCGAGCAGCAACCGGCCGAAATGCCCACCTCTGAGAACGATGGACGAAGAATGAATCGACGAACCCTGTCACCCAAGGTCCGCGCGGCCGCACTGTCCTCGCTGCTCACCGTCGGCGTCGCACTCGCCGGCCACACCGCGGCGGTCGCGGATCCCGTCGGCGAGACCGGAACCGACGTGGCCTCCTCGACCTCCGCTGATGATTCGACACTCGAATCGGTCACCGACATCGACGACCGGCACCTCGTCCTCGAGGTCTATTCGGCGTCGATGCAGCGCGTGGTCCCGGTGCACGTGCAGCGGCCCGCGGACACCAGCGTCGCCCGTCCCACCCTTTACTTCCTGGACGGCGCCACCCGCAGCGAGAAGACCGACGTCGAGGAGTTCCTCGCCGACGAGAACGTCAACATCGTCTCCCCCATCGGCGGCGAGAACGCCTACTGGACGGACTGGAAGAATCCCGACCCCAATCTCGGGGTGAACAAGTGGCGCACGTTCATGACGGAGGAGCTTCCCCCGATCGTCGATGCTGCCTTGGGCACCAACGGGATCAACGCGATCGCCGGCATGTCGCGTGTGGGCACGGCCGCGCTGCAGCTCGCGATCGCGAAGCCGGGACTCTACAAGGGTGTCGCCCTCTACAGCGGCTGCGCCAACATCAGCGACCCGCTCGGCTACGCGATCGTGACCCTGTCGATGGACGAGTACGGCCAGGGCGATCCCGCCAATATGTACGGTCCCGCAAACGATCCGGAATGGGCGGCAAACGATCCGTATATGCACGCCGAAAAACTCCGCGGCACAGAGCTGTTCATCTCCACGGGCAACGGGCTCCCCGGCAGGTACGAAACCCTCGACGGTCCCCACATCGACGGCAGCGCAGCGACGTTGTTCCGTCAGGTCTACGCGGGTGGTTCGATCGAGGCGGTCACCAACTACTGCACGCACCGTCTCGCAGATCGTCTGACCGAACTGGATATCCCGGCGACCTACAGCTTCCGCAACAGCGGAACCCATTCGTGGGGTTACTGGAACGACGACTTCCACGATTCGTGGCCTGTGTTGGCGCGATCGCTCGGCCTCTAGCAGATGTCCGGGCACACCTGGGCAGAGATCGGGTTAGCCACGAATCCGTCGCTTCATACGGGTGGGCTACCGTACCCGCATGAGCCGGTCTTCTGTACATAGGCTGTCAGGTGATGCCCGTCGTCACGTCATCACCGCGAGCGCCCGGCTGAGCCGACCTTTCCGCAGGTTTGGTCTTCTTAGTCCCGTCCTGGGATCCTGGGATATTGCGGGGCCCGAAATATCCCTCCGACCTGGGAGATTCACTGTTCACGGGTGGGCCGCCACCGTGCGGGGCACCGGCGATGTTGTTGTCGAGGTCCAGCTCGACGGACGACCCATCGGTCAGGCTACTCCGACGCTCGACCGGCCGGATGTCTTCGCAGTCTTCCAAGAATTCCTACATAGCGGATGGTCCATCGCACTCACCGTCGAACCGTCATGGTCAGGCAAGATCCTCGAAGTCGTAGCATTCGACGACGAGCACAAGAAATCGTTGGGACAGCGAACTCTTCGAGTGACCCGAACCGGATCGACCAAGCACGGCACGACCATGGGAGGGCTCGACCATCCTCGACACGGCGATACCGTCACGGGCAATGTCCTTCACGTCACCGGGTGGGCCATCGTGGACGGCGAGGCCGCAGACACCGTCGAATTGATTCTGGACGACGAACCACCGAGCCGGTTGCGCCGGGGAGAACCGCGACCCGATATTCTTGCCGCCGAACAGACTGGCCTGACATTCGACATCGGCGCCGGCTACTCCGGAGTCGTACCGATCCGAGGACGAGCGTTGCCCCCCGCACTGCCCCTTCGGATTCGCGCAACCGGCTCGAGTGGCAACGTCTGGATGTCCGGGCCGATAACAGTAGGAATCGAAGAATCGGCTCCTCTGCAGAGCCTTCCCGAACCTACCCTGGCGCGTCGAGTTCCACCGCGTTCCCCCATCGACTCGCGCCCCCGAATCGCTGTGTTTGTGCACTCTCTGGATCTCGGAGGGGGTGAACTGTACATCCAGGAACTACTCCTCCGGCTGGCCACCAACGCCACCATGGAGTTCCTCGTAATATCACCCCGAGACGGGGTGCTTCGCGCCGAGCTCGAATCAGCCGGTATCCCAGTCCATCTCGGATCACCGATGCCGCTCGAGCCGAAATTGTACGTCGATCGGGTCACCGAACTCTGCAGTATACTGGCGACATGGCGGTGTGACGCCGTGCTGGCGAACACGCTGGCGACATTCATAGGAGTCGACGCCGCACTATCGTGCCGAATACCTGTCGTTTGGGCAATCCACGAGTCGTTCGACATCGACGTCTTCAACGAAGCCTATTGGGGTCGCCAGCTCCCCACGGAGATCGGTGATCGAGCACGCAGCGCGCTCAGGGGGGCGGATCTCAACGTCTTCGTCGCGGATGCGACGCGCAAGATGTTCGAGGAAGCGGAACCAACCGCCCGAACCAGAACGGTCCGGTACGGCATCGACCTCGAGGCAATCGCGACGTATCAAGACACGCACGACCGCGAGGAGCTCCGCAGCGAACTGGGTTTCACTGATTCCGATCGAATCCTGCTGTGCATGGGAATCGTTCAGGAGCGAAAGTCCCAGTTTGCACTGTTGCACGCCTTCGCATCGATCCTCGACAAGAGCCCACACTCCAAGCTGATCATCGTTGGCTTCCAGCCAACGCCTTACGGTCTCGCCGTGCGGAAGGCAATCGACGACTTGAACCTTGGACACGCAGTACGGTTGGTCGATGTGGACCCTGACACCTACAAATGGTTCATGATTTCCGACATCCTTGTGAGCGCGTCGGACACCGAATCGCTACCTCGATCCATCCTCGAGGCGATGGCCTTCGGTCTCCCCGTACTTGCCGCGGATGTGTTCGGGGTCTCCGAGGTCGTGGAGGACGGCACCAACGGCTGGTTGTTCGAAGCCCGAAATGGAGCGGCGGTTTCAGCCGCCATCGCGCGCGCCGCCACGTCCTCGGAAACCGACCTCTTCGCGATGTCACAGCGCAATCGGTACGCTGCCTTGTCCTTCGATGGATCGAACTACGCGCGCGAGTACGAAGCCCTCCTCAAGGATCTCATCGACAAGCGCGATCCAAGAAGAGATTAACCATGTCTGAGGACGCGGCCGGCCCTCTCCAAGCGTCCCAGAGCCGAACGGGTCTTACGAGCAATACGACCGAGGCCCCGAGCCTGCTGAAAATATGGAGCACCCGTTGACGGATCCACCTGATCCGATTCTGTATGACCAGGCCACGGAACGAGATCGAAACGCCAAGTCACCCCTGAACGGAGCGGCCGTGCAGGCACCCCGGCGCTGACAGAATTCGCCGGGATTTGACCGGAAACGGCCGACATAGCACCAATTATCGAGCCCTCGCCGACCTGCGCCCCCTTGAGAATCATACTGCGTTGACCCACCCAAACTCGATCACCGAGGACAATATTCGCAGGCGGGTTGATTCGCTCTTTGGTCTCAATGTCGATTATTGAATGCATATCACTAATGGAAACGTCGATCTGCCCGGCGAAGAGAGCTCCCCTCCCGATCTGAATTCTCCCCGGTTCATGCATCAGCATCCTGGTTGCGCCGTTGAAGCCGCTACCGGAGCCTATCGTCAGATGGGCTCGCCTGAGACCGTAAACGAACATGTCGTTCAGCGCGGTTTGCCCCTCAGTTTCGATCACACTGCATGAACCCAACTCGAACCTCAAGTTCTCGTTGCTGAGACATTTAGGTCCGATTCGGACGATATTGTCATCACCCGTGAATATCAGCGTTCCATCGAATGAATCGATCGACTCAGCGGAAATATCGACAACGTTACGTTTTCCAAAATCCTGCACCTTCAACATCTGCAACCGCCGAAAATTAGTGCCGCCGGCCGGACAAGCAAAATCCAACCTTCGTTATCCCGTTGCCTACTATCCCCGTCCTACCCGCCATCGACTTTGGGAGACGGGGCGGGGGCCCAATATGTAGGCTCAACTCTTGGGTCGAAGACGTCGATACGCGGTCCGCAAGGCAAGGTACATCGATGGATTTCGGCGCCTGAGGTACGTCGTCAGTTGCACCCTGATGGACCCACCGTAATACACGGGATCGGGAAGTCTAGTGAAGCGCCGCCAGCGCGCGCGAAGGTGGGCACAGTCGACCTCTTCTTTGGTCACCGCAACCAGAAGGTCGGCAACTTCCCGACTGTAGTCGTCCATCGTGCGACCGCTGGAATCCAGTTCCGTTTGATCTGTCGAAAGAGCCGACTTCACGACTGACGGGATTTCATTGAGCAGCTTGAAGTAGCTGATCGAAATGGCGGAATCGTAGAGTCGACCGATCTCTCTCGCGACCTCTGTGTCGCCCAACACCAGCGGCCGTCGGTGTTTCGCTGCCTCGGCAATGGGAAGACCAAATCCCTCGTACGCCGACGGAAAGAAGATCAGCGCGCTGTTTTCGATCAATCCATCGACCGCCCGGTCGGACAAGCCACCGCCCGGTACCAGATGCAAATTCGGATGATCCTCGGCGCCCGTGAGTTCACGGGGCCCCAGTACGAGAACCTCTTCGTTGCACTTTGCGAGCTCGGGGATTACTTCGTGCATCAATTTATGATCGAAGTCGTTTCCGAATGCGAGAATATACCCACCTCGACACACGATTTGTTCGATTTCATCGTCCAGCGCAGAGATCTCGCTTCCGTCGAATATGGGGGATACTTGGAAGCCTTGATGGACAACGACCATCTTCTTCGCAGTCTCGTCGTACGAATCCCCGAAGTAGGCGAGAGTGTCGTCCATCGTAAATTGGCTGATGCAGATGATCTTGTCCGCTGCAATCAGAGAATCCTCGACCACATCTCGGACGCGGTAGTCGTGAGCGAGTAGCGCGTTGCTTCGCAGCGCGATGATGTCGAGGTGCGAGAAGGCAATTTTCAAACAATAGCGGTTCATCGCCAGCAGCGATTCGCGGTGGAATATCTGACTGGGGCAGTAGCCGATGTGAAAGAGTTCGTCAATTTGATCGAGTCGCATCACTGGGAATCCAAATGAACGCAGGTCATGAAAATCTATCGCGTCGTCGTTTGCGACTACCTTGAATTCCACATTTTCGAACCTGCTACGCGCAGAGTCCAGGTAGGTGAGGAAGTTCAATGCATTCTTCGACGTTCCATTGAACAACGTCGGCAAGTGGTGGAGATTGATCAGCACTTTGATCTTGCCACTCCGCCCAATAACATCAGCAAACCAGTCCACCGGATCGATATACGATTTCAGGTATTTCTCGACGTGGCCCAAGTAGTAGGGGTAACGCTTGAGCATTATCCCCTCGTTCCTCTTCTGCAGTTCGGCCTTCTTGCGGGAAGTGAAGCTACGACTCTCCAAATGCCACACGATTGCGTGATTTGCCATCACAGATGAGTAGCCGAACTTGTTGATCCGAAGACAGAAGTCGTTTTCCTCGCTGTACCCCAGTCCGTATACCTCGTCGAAGAGTCCAAAGTTTCTGATCAGATTGCGTTTGATCAGGATGCAGAAGCCGGGCGTAACTGGAACCACCGAGTATCGCGGAAGATGAGATCGAATCCGCGAGTAGGTTTCCAGCGAGTACTCGATCTCGCGATCCACCTGCCCCTGATCCATGAACTTGACGGGCACCGAAGCGATGGTGGCATTGTTACTGCGGGGACACACTATTCCGTGCTTTTCCGACATGTAGAGCACCGAAAGCATCTCCTCGACAAAACCCTCAGTTACCTCTGTGTCGCTATTGAGAAGGAGGATGTCGTTGTCGGTGAGGTCAAGTTCGAACACCGCCCGGTTGCAGGTGCGCACGAACCCCAGGTTCGTCGCGTTACGGTGATAGCTGAAGTTGGACCAACCTGCAATCGACTGCTTGATGTTGGATTCGATCGAATCGACTTCGGGGCCACAGTCGTTGACGAGCAGGACATCGTGTCGGGGATCGAGATGTCGCTGCAGGGACGCGATGCACTTGTCGAGGGACGCCCAGTCTCCGTACACAGGAACAACGACTGTGACGTTTTCTGCTGGCACCGCTACCTGTTCCATTAGCTCTAGATTCCCTTCACCGGTGAAGTGCTTGCGCCCGGCACGCTGGTTCTCTAATTCCATGGTCTGGACCGCGACATCCTGTCGCACCGATCTACGAATGTCGCGCCTTGGCGCGACTGATGTCGTCTAAGAATTGGATCGCCGGTCCGTGACGAGTTCTGGCGATGTACGCACCCTGCCAGGGATTGTCCATCGTCCTCCGAAATCGAGGCATCCTCCTTCGACTCCGGAAGCTTCTTCTCTCCTTGCCACCTGGATTGCAGCGACAGCCCGTGCATGATCGAAAACGTGCTGCGTTGCCGTATCCCCAATAGAGGCATTCAGGACGAACTCTCCAGCCGCAAGTGGGAGTGCCGGCACGGTGAAGTCCGCAGTTCCGGGGCCATCGATCTTGTCGACAACATGCTTCTGCCCCCTGGTGCTCTTCTCCCAGAGGACGATGCCGTCCTTGGTTTCCAGCGACAAACTGAACATCGGATCCGCGATCGGCTCCGATGCTCTGTAGTGCATCCGGATCGTCACTTCCGATCCGGTCGAAATCGGTCCCGAGAGTGGGTCGCCCGAGGGATCCAACACTTCCACCGCTTCCACTCTGGCCTCGCCCGAACCCCAATGGACGTTGCCATCCGCATCGACATGCAGATCACCGCGGGTGGAATCGTGATACTTCTCGATCACTACGTCGGCCGGCCCGACCTCCTTGAGCTGCCCGTGTTCGAGCCACGCAGCGTGATCCGACATGTTCCGCAGCTGACCGAGTGAATGGGACACGACGACAACGGTCCGACCCTCGCGACGGAACTGCGCGAACTTCTCCGCGCACTTCTCCTGGAACGCGGCGTCACCGACGGCGAGCACCTCGTCGACGAGGAGCACCTCCGGGTCGACGTTGATGGCGACGGAAAAGCCGAGGCGCACATACATACCGGACGAGTAGTTCTTGACAGGCTGGTCGATGAACTCCTCGACGCCCGAGAACGCGACGATCTCGTCGAACTTGCGCTCGACTTCCTTCCGGGTCATACCGAGGATCGAGGCGTTGAGATAGATGTTCTCTCGTCCGGAAAGCTCCGGATGGAACCCCGATCCCACCTCCAGCAGAGCCGCCATCCGGCCGTGCGCAGTGATCTTGCCGGAGTTCGGATACAGGATCTTCGCGAGACACTTGAGCAGCGTCGACTTGCCGGAGCCGTTGTCCCCCACCAATGCAAATGTGGAGGACGCCGGGACCTCGAGGGATACGTTCTTCAACGCCCAGAAGTCTTCGTGCACGGACAGTCGCCGCCGCATCACCGCACTCTTGAGTGACTGGTTGCGCTCGTGATAGATCCTGAACTTCTTGGAAACGTCGTCGACCACTACCGCCGGCGTGCTCATAGCGCCTCCGCCAATCCCTTTTCGTGCCGCTTGAAGATCCAATACCCCACCGCGAAAGTGCCTACCCCCCAGGCCACACACGCCATGCTGGTCGAGAGGTCGGGCCACCGGTTGTCGTAGAGCAGGTTGCGGAACACCTCGACGAAGTGCCCGATCGGATTGAGCTGATACAGGTCCAGTACGGTGACCGACCCGAAGAGCGGACCGATCCGGTCGGACTGTTCGGCGACGAGCGAAACGGGGTAGACGATCGGCGTCAGATAGAACATCAACTGCAGTACGACCGTCATGATGTGGTGCGTGTCGCGGAAGTAGACGTTCGCGATCGAGAGCATCATCGAAATTCCGGTGGTGAACAACCACATGAACACCATGGCGACCAGAACAACAGGGATCCATGGCAACGGATTCGCGCCGATGATGAGCAGAACGACCAGCAGTACCAGCATTTCGATCGCCCACGTATAGAGCCATGCGATCGAGTTCGATACCACGAGTGCGATGCGGGGGAAGTAGACCTTCTTGACCAGGTTCTCGTTGCCGACGAACGCGATCATCCCGCCGTTGGCGACGTTGGTGAAGAACGTCCACGGAAGCAGCGCGCACAGCAGCCACACAGCGAAGACGTCGACGCCACTCGGATCACCGGGTTCCGGCTGGATGCGGATGATGAAGGCGAACACCACCGTATAGATGACCATCGCCGTGAGCGGATTCGCCAACGACCACAGCTGACCGAGCGCCGTCGCCTTGTACTTGCCCTTCACCTCGCGGCGAACGAGGTTGAGCACCAACTCGCGTGAGTCGACCAATTCACTGACTATCGACAACGGCAAGCGCCTCCTGCATCGGTGTTTTCTGCCGCGACCAGGACTTGAACGTCCCACTGGGCATGGCCCCCACCACCCTGCGCGTCGTCCGACTCTATCGGAGCGGCTGCTCCCCCGAATGACGTGGTGGTCATGCGGCCTCCCGTCCGCGGTTCCCCAGATAGCTGCGCAGCACCCGCTGGACCGACAGTTCGGCGCGGATCTGTTCACTGTCGGCGAGAGCGCGCAACCGCCCCGACAAGTGGCCGATCTTGCGGACCGCGAGCGAGGGCCGCGACCCGCCGTCGGTCAGGTACTCCCAACCGGACTTGTCGACCTGTCCCCGCGTCCCCACGACCTGCGAGGGCGAAATCCGGTATCGCACAACCACACGGTCGTCGACGTCGATCGAATCGATCGCTGCGCCGACGAGAGAGAGCCACCGATCGTGCAGCCATCCGGCCGGCACGGGCGTCGCACACTGCACGAGGCGCGAGTCGATCATCATCGCGGCCCCGGTGGCCATCGGGTGACGCAGCAGCAGTCGCATCCGCTCGGCAGATGTCGCCTCGCGCCACGCGGCCGGCACCGGAAAGCGATCACGCAGCTTCGCTCCGGTGAGCACGCCGCCCTGATCGATCAGCATCCCGTCACCGACCGTGAGGAGAACACGGCCCGACGCCAGACGGTCGCGCTGCATCGCCAATCGATCGGCTTCCCAGACGTCGTCCTGATCGGACAGCGCGATGTACCGGTATTTCGACGCGGCCCGCAAGCCTGCTTCGAAGTTCGCGGCGATCCGTGTGTACAGATCGCTCGTGCGGATCTCGGGAGCGCGGACGACCACCACCGGGATCGGTCCGTGGGTAGCGAAGTAGTCGACGACGAAGTCGCTCGATCCGTCGGACGAGCGATCGTCCACGAGGTAGATCGCATCCGGTGTCGTCGACTGACCCGCAATCGAGGCGAGCTGCTGCTCGAGGAACTGCATCCCGTTGTGGGTCACCAGCACCACTGCGATGCCGTCGACGACCTCGGCATCGATCGACGAGCGGAGAGGGCTCGGAGCCGGACCGCTGTGGCCGAGAAGGAAGTCCCGTATGCCGGCGCCCACCGCACGGAACTTCGCCCCGCGCGCATCTTCGATCGTCAACGCCAGGATGGTCGCGATCACGAGCCGACGCAGCGTGACGAGGAACCATCGCCCTTCCCGCCGGCCGTACCGGCGGAACATCACGAGGCGATTCCTGGTGATGTAGTACCGCCGCAGGGGGCTGTGGTGGGTCACCGAGACCCGGCGACCGAGGATGCGGACGGATCCTCCGCTGCCGATCGGATGCGCGATCTGCACTCGATCGTCCGCGAACACCTGATACCCGTGGGCACGCAGCCGCAGGCACAGATCCGTGTCGACCGAATCGATCACGAGCGATTCGTCCGTCAATCCGACCGAACGCAACCCCTCCGAGTTGAAGACCGCGGCGGACTGGATGACCTCGGGTGTCGGCCGCAGTCTCTCGGGGGAGTCACGGTGGTACCGCATGCCACTGACCACCCCGGGACCGACGGCACCCCAGGCATGCGGTCGTGTCCTCTCCAGCTCGTCGACCGCAGAGTTCATGGCATCGAACAGGGCCTCGTCGACCACGGTGTCCTGATCCAGCGTCATCACGAACCGCGCGCCCGCCGCCAGAGCCGCAGAGAATCCCAGGTTCAGGCTGTGCGCGATTCCACGATTCTCCTGCTTCATCATCACCGTGACGTTCGGGCACGCATCCAGGCACCGGTAGAAGGACGGATCGAGGGTGCGGCTCCCGTCGTCCACGACGTAGACCCGGCCCACGAGACGCGCCACCGTGGCGACTCGATCCAGGAGTTCGGTCGGGGGTTCGTAGCAGGCGAAGACGACAGCGTCGATCAGGGAAGTGTGCATCGGAGATCAGTACGCGCCTGCCCCGGCGACAACGGCCCGGACGGTCTTGACGACGATGAGCAGGTCCCCAACCATCGACCAGTTCTCCACATACGACAGGTCGAGCCGCACCGACTCCTCCCACGACAGGTCCGACCGTCCGCTCACCTGCCACAGCCCGGTCATCCCGGGCTTGACGAGCAATCGACGACGCACCGTTCCGTCGTATTCCGCCACCTCGCGCCGTAAGGGCGGACGTGGGCCGACCACGCTCATCTCCCTGCGCAGCACATTGATGAACTGCGGCAGTTCGTCGATGCTGTACCGGCGCAACATTCGGCCCACGGGCGTGACGCGTGGATCTTCTCGCAGCTTGAACAGGACCCCGGCGCCTTCGTTCCTGTCCATCAGCGCCGCTACATTTCGGTCGGCACCGTCCACCATGGACCGGAATTTCAACATCATGAACGGTTGTCCGTCGAGACCGATGCGTACGGATTTGTAGAAGACCGGGCCTTTGCTGGTGAGTTTGATCGCGATCGCCACCGCAATCATCAGCGGACTCGCGACGAGCAGCACGAGAGCGGAAAACACCACATCGAATGCGGTCTTCGCGAAGCTCTTGGCACCGTGATATTGGGGTTTCTCCACATGGATGAGCGGGAGACCGGCGACCGGGCGCATTTCGAGGCGGGGCCCGGAAACATCGATGATTCCCGGAGCGACCACGAGGTCGATCTCGGAATCCTCCAATTCCCACAGCAGATCCCGAATACCGCGATGGCCCACCCTCTCGGTGTCGGTGATCACGACGGTGTCGGCACCGGTCTGCTCCAGCGCGGCGACCACGTCGATTTCGCTGCCGAGCACGGGGACCTCGGTGCCGGCCGAGCGGATCGTTCCGCCTCTACGGCCGTCGGAACCGGGGATGCAGGCCCCCACCACGTGGTATCCGTCCGCGGTCCCCCTCGAGAAGGATTCGATCAGGTCACGGATGGACCGCTCGCCACCGACGACCAGCACCGCGGTCTGCAACTGACCGCGTTCGCGCCAACGCGTCACGCGCCTGCGCCAGAGCCAGCGGCCGAGAAGCAGGCCCCCCAATCCCGTCGGGAGAGCGATTGCGAGATAGAGGCGGGCCAGATCGAGCCCCGCGAGCAGCGCCACGATGGCGATGACGCCGAACATCCAGAACGTCGACGAGATGATCCGGCGGTACTCCTCGTCGCCGCTTCCCACCACGCGCGGGGATCGGGTGCGGAAGATCGCCAGGACGGACAACCACAGGGCAATCAGAACAACGGTCACGAGGCCGTAACCGACGAAACTGACGGCCTTGGACTGGACCTGCACATCGAAAGTCCCGAATCGGACCCACTGCGCCGCCAGGACCGCCACCGCCACGATCAACGTGTCGGTGATGACCAACCGCTTCACGTACGTCGCCACCCACAGTCGACGCGCGACGGCACCCCGGTGGGATACGGCGATCGCATCTTCCGCGGATGCGTGCGTGGGCAGTGCCACGAACCCTCCTGGCACTCGAATTCTTGAACTCACGGAGCGTACAGAATCCGGATCGTTATCAAGTTGAAATCCGTTACTTAACACGGCAAAGTGTGTCCCGTTACACACATTGCATCGGGATTCCACCGTGCGCAGGACGCAGCACAGCGTTTTCCGTTATTCCACGTAACGAGCACCTACCGCGTCGTTCGAACGGTCGAATTTCATTCCGCCGGCAGCGCGTAAGCAATTCGAAGTGATGTAATTCCGTGGTGCATAACGGAACCGACGTCCGGGGAACCGACAGGGCCCGCGCCGGGAACAAATGCACTGCCCCATCTCGTCGAGGAGTATGCGAGCGAATGCAGATTTTCGATCTTGCTATCCGTCGGCACCCATTGCCGCCGCCAGCTGCGGCCACGACTCGTGCAACTCGTCCTGCCAGTAACCCCACGAGTGCGTCCCGACATCACGGAACCGGACGGTCGCGGGGATGTCCAGTTCCCGCAGGCGGTCGGCGAGCCGGTGCGTGCAGACGTTGGTGGCCGCCTCGAGGAGACCACCCCACACGATCTGCTCGATCAGCCACGGTGCCTGCGGGGACCGGGGCAGGAACAGACTGTCGTGGGGGCCGGGGAGCCCGCTGCCGTTGGAAATGTACAGAGACAGACCTCGCAGCTTCTCGGCGTTGAGGTAGGGGTCGTGTGCCTCCCACCCCGGGCCGTCGTAGGGCCCCCACATGTCCGTGGCGTCCTTCGCGCCGGCCACCTCGACGACGGACCGGACGTATGCCTGACCGAGGGGGTCGCTGGTCTGTGCGCACCCGCTGTACGACGCGACCGCCCGATACAAGCCTGGTGCCTGTATCGCCAGATCGAGCACGGAGGTTGCGGCCATGGACAGGCCCGCGATCGCGTTGACGCCCGAGGCTCCGAGCGTGCGGTCCAGCACAGGAGGCAACTCCCGGGTGAGGAACGTGCCCCACTTGTTCGTGCCGGATGCGGGATCGTCGCGCAACCAGTCGGTGTAGTAGCTGATCATGCCCTCGGCAGGGATGACGACGTTGACGTTCTTGTCCGCGGTGAAGTCGAGGATGTCGGTCTGATTGAGCCAGGTCATCGCGTCCTCGCCGCCGCCGGCCCCGTTGAACAGGTACAGCGTCGGCCGCGGCACGCTCGGATCGGCGGGACGGATCACATTCAGGGTGATGGTGCGGTCCATCGCCGGGGAGTGCACGAACACATCCCAGCGCCGGTCCCCGACCTTCTCGATCCGCTCGACGACCGCGAGGCCGCCACCCGGTTCCACCACGGATCCCGGCGCAGCCCCGGCGGGAACATGGACGAGCGTCGCGAGCACGACACCGGCGAGCACCACTCCGGAAAGCCACGCCCGACGAAGCGCCGCGCTACCGGCACCGCCCTTCCGAAGAGTCTTCACGTCCGACAACCCCCGCAACCCGCCCCGACACGGACGGACGCACCGCATCCGTGTGATCAGGATTACGTAACGGAGGGGTAACGCGCAAGGATTTCGGCTTCTTTGCGCGGCTCGATGTTGATTCGCGTCAGGTCGTAGCCGTAGTGCTCGAGCACGCGACGATCCATGACGCGGCGCCACAGGGGCGGCACGAGCGAGACGAGGACGAGCACCGCGTACCCGGCGGGCAGCTGCGGCGCCTCCGGCATGCTGCGCAACGTCTGATAGCGGCGCATCGGGTTCGCATGATGGTCGCTGTGTCGCTGCAGGTTGTAGAGGAACAGGTTGCTGCACACGTGGTCGCTGTTCCAGCTGTGAGGCGCGGCGACCCGCACGTAACGGCCGTCGGGCCGCTTCTCCCGCAGCAGACCGTAGTGCTCGAGATAGTTCACGGCCTCGAGGAACATCACGGCCATCACGGCCTGCACGACGAGCCACGGTGCGATCTGCCAGCCGAAGGCCGCGACGAGGGCCACGTACAGCACGACACTCATCGCCCACGCGTTGAGGATGTTGTTGCGAACCGGATTCCACGGCGACCGTCCGCGGCGACGCAGCCGCGCGCTCTCGTAGCTCCAGGCCGAGCGCAGGCTGCCGCTCACGGTCCGCGGCAGGAAGCGCCAGTAGCTCTCTCCGAAACGAGCGGTCGCAGGGTCGTCGGGCGTCGCCACCCGCAGATGGTGACCGTGGTTGTGCTCGACGTAGAAGTGCCCGTAGAAGGACTGGGCGAGCGCGACTTTCGCGAGGCGTCGTTCGAGCGTCGTCCGTTTGTGTCCGAGTTCGTGGGCTGCGTTGATACCCACCCCGCCGACGACGCCGAGCGTCGCGGCCATCGCGAACTTCTCGAACGGCCCCATCGGGCAGTTCACCCAGGTCCAGCAGCCGAAGACCAGTCCCGCGTACTGCAGCGGCAGGTACAGGTACGTGCACCGGCGGTAGTACTTGTCGCGCTCGAGGGACTTCATGACCGCCTCGGGCGGATTGGTCCGGTCCTGGTCGACGAACCGATCGACGAGCGGCGCGATCACGGCGATGACGATCGCCCCGGCCGCCCAGAAGACACCGAGGTGCAGGTAGCGCACGAGAACCCATGCCATGAACGGGCTCAGCGGAACGGCCAGTCCGAACAGCCAGAGATGGCGTTTCGGGTCCCTCCATCGCGAACCGATCTCGTCGTCCATCGGCATTGCCGACCCCCCGGACACACCCAATTCCACCACATACTTCCAGCCGCATTGCTACGCGCCGGCTGTCCTCGCCCCCGAACACAGCCCCCATCGCCTCGAAGAGTAATGCACGGAGGTTGGGCCCTCGGTGGTCCGTGACAGAGGCCACAAACAGCACAACGGTGGTGCCGGGTCACAATACCTGGGCACCACCGTTGTGAACGGGGAACGCGAATTCAGATGGCGCGGACGCCCTGCGCCTGCGGACCCTTCTGACCCTGACCGATCTCGAACTCGACGCGGGCACCCTCATCGAGAGTCTTGAACCCGGTGCCCTGGATCTCGGAGTAGTGGACGAAGACGTCCGGCCCCCCACCGTCCTGTTCGATGAACCCGAACCCCTTCTCCGCGTTGAACCACTTCACAGTTCCCTGCGCCATTTCCGCTGACTCCCTCTACATCCACACCCGGACGTCACCCCGACGCCGCGGTCAAGTGGCCATCATCGCACTGATTGTGACGATCGTCGCGGCAGACGCGTCGGAGGTTTCGGAAAATCCGGTTGAAATGGAGTTGCGCGCCGGTGGCACCATGGACGCCGTGACTATCGGAGAGCAAGGCCACCTTCACCACCGCATCACCCGCCCGCTCGAGCAGTCCTCGAAGCTGCAGAACGTGCTGTACGAGATCCGCGGGCCGGTGCACGCCCACGCCGCGCGACTGGAGGCGGAAGGTCACCGCATCCTGAAGCTGAACATCGGCAATCCCGCCCCGTTCGGATTCGAGGCGCCCGAGACGATCGTGCAGGACATGATCGCTGCTCTCCCGCACGCCCAGGGCTACTCGGAGTCCAAGGGCATCGCGTCGGCGCGCCGCGCGATCGTCACACGCTACGAACTGGTGCCGGGCTTCCCCAAGCTCGACATCAACGACGTCTACCTGGGCAACGGCGTCTCCGAGCTCATCACCATCACGATGCAGGCGCTGCTGGACGACGGCGACGAGGTCCTCATCCCCGCACCGGACTATCCGCTGTGGACTGCGATGACCTCTCTCGCCGGTGGCACTCCCGTGCACTATCTGTGCGATGAGTCCAACGACTGGAATCCGGACATCTCCGATATCGAGTCGAAGATCACCGATCGCACCAAGGCCCTGCTGGTCATCAACCCGAACAATCCCACGGGCGCGGTGTACTCCCTCGAGGTCCTGACGCAGCTGGTCGAGCTGGCCCGCAAGCATCAGCTGCTGCTGCTCGCCGACGAGATCTACGACAAGATCCTCTACGACGACGCGAAGCACATCTCGCTCGCGACGCTGGCACCCGACCTGCTCTGCCTGACCTACAACGGCCTGTCGAAGGCGTACCGGGTCGCCGGCTACCGCTCCGGTTGGATGACCATCACGGGCCCGAAGGAACACGCTGCCGGCTTCCTCGAGGGCGTCGATCTCCTCGCCTCGACGCGCCTGTGCCCGAACGTCCCGGCGCAGCATGCGATCCAGGTCGCGCTCGGCGGTTACCAGAGCATCGAGGACCTGATCCTGCCCGGCGGCAGGCTGCTCGAACAGCGCGATGTCGCGTGGGAACGGCTCAACGCGATTCCGGGCGTCAGCTGCGTGAAGCCGCGCGGCGCCCTGTACGCCTTCCCGCGGCTGGATCCGGAGGTGTACGAGATCCACGACGACGAGAAGCTCGTGCAGGATCTGCTGCTGCAGGAGAAGATCCTCATGGTCCAGGGCACCGGCTTCAACTGGCCGAACCACGATCACCTTCGGATCGTCACGCTGCCATGGGCCCGCGACCTCGCCGTCGCCATCGAACGGTTCGGCAACTTCCTGTCGAGCTACAAGCAGTAGCGTTCACGCAGGTCACCGGCTCGGTCCGCGCGTCGGGCCGGGCCGCACCCGGCATCCGCGGTGGGGTTCGCTCCGAATTTCCGGACACCGAAGCCCGCCGTGACACGCCCGAGACGCACGACACGCCGATCGTTGTGGAATGTATTTTTCGAGCCCTGCGGACGCATTTCCGCAGGTAGAAGGTCCCTAACAGGTCCCGAATCGGACAATCGGACCAAGCGGTGAGGCGAGACACACCTCAGAAGACTTTCCCGAACACGGACATAGGAAGTAAGTTTGTCCATGGCACGGCGCGACCGTGCCGGGCTCCCTGACCGACGCCATCCCCCCTGTGCGAGGTCAGGTGAAGGTGGCGGGGACACCCCCCCTGCTCCCCGCCACCACCAGCCCAACTCTTTCTCCTCCGGCCCCGAGCACATCGAACGCTCAGTCGCCACGGCCCGTGAATCTCGGCGGGAAACTCACTCGCGGTCACGATTGAACCACAGATTTTCTGGGTAAGCCACACAGAAGGCTCGTTCCGGGCCTATTTTTTCGTGCCTGTGGCACGATCTTGACGCATCAACTTGTGCGCAGAGCACAAATGAATCCTCAATGGAGCCTGGACGGCCGTGCCCCCGTCCGGACATCCCGCAGAGGGTGGCTAGCCTGTCCCGGTGAGTCACGGACACGGGCACGGGCACGGGCACGGGCACGACGGTCCGGTCCCGCTCGGCCCTACTGCGGCCCGGGTGGTCGTCGGACTGCTGACAGCCATCGGCATCGTCGTTCTGCTGGGCACGGCCGCCCTGTGGCCCAGCAGCAGGTCCATCGACATTCCCGCGCCCTTCCAGACATCGGGCGGCGGCGCCGTGGTCACCGAGGCGGGCACTGTCGTCACCCAGGACACCGGCTCGTGCGGGAGCACCTCCTCCGGCCGCGTGTTCACCGGCAACCCGGTGCCGCCCGCGACCGACGCCTACCAATGTGTCCGCAGCGTGATCGCCATCGAATCGGGTCCCAACGAGGGCACCCGGACCCTGCTCGAGATCGCCCCGGGCCCGGGACAACCGGAGTTGCACGCCGGGGAGAAGATCCGGCTGGTCCGGCAGACCGATCCGTCGGGCGCAACCCAGTACTCCTTCTACGACTACGCCCGCGGACTGCCCATCACCCTGATCATCGTCGCGTTCGCCGTCGTGATCGTCGTGGTCGCACGGTGGCGGGGGCTGAGGGCCCTGCTCGGCCTGCTCGTCGCGTTCGGCGTACTCGTCGGTTTCATGCTGCCGGCACTACTCGACGGAAAACCGGCCGTGCCGGTCGCGCTCGTCGGCGGGTCGCTCATCCTCTACGCCGTGTTGTACCTCGCGCACGGAGTGAACCTGCGTACGAGTTCGGCGCTGCTGGGCACCCTGGCGTCGATGGGCCTCGCGGCGCTGCTGTCCTATCTGGCGATCCGGCTGACCAATCTGACGGGCCTGTCGGAGGAACAGAACACCGACGTGCAGTTGTACCTCGAGCACGTGAGCATCACGGGTCTGCTGCTCGCCGGATTCATCATCGGATCGCTCGGTGTCCTCAACGACGTCACGATCACGCAGGCGTCGTCGGCGTTCGAACTCGCGGCGATCGACCCGTCCGCGAGCCGCCGCGAGGTGTTCACCTCCGCGATGCGGGTCGGTCGCGACCACATCGCGAGCACCGTCTACACGCTGGTGCTCGCGTACGCCGGCGGTGCGCTGCCGCTGCTGCTGTTCTTCAGCATCGCCGGACGATCGATCTCCGACGTCCTCACCGGCGACGCGGTCGCCATCGAAATCGTGCGGGCCTGCGTGGGCGGCATCGCCCTGACCCTGTCGGTGCCGCTGACCACCGCGATCGCGGCGCTGCTCGCCCGGCCCGTCGGATCGGGTGGCGGGGCTGCGCCCGTCGTCGAACGACCCCGTCGGGAACCGACCCGCGGGCGGCACGCCCGCTGATCACTGCCCGGACATCACCGTGCGGGCAGCTCGAGCCTGGGCAGCTCGAGCCGCGGCAGCTCCACCGTCGGCAGGACGGGGACCGGGATGTTCAGCCCCGGGATCATCGGCGGGGGCGGCGGCGTCTCGGGGGCTACCGGCACCTGCCGCTGCGTGGTCGGTTCGGGTTCCGGCTCTTCGGTGGTCGTGGTGACCGGTGCCGGCGCCACGGCGGGCCTCGGTGACGGCTTCGACGACGGCGGCGTCGTCACCACCGTCTCCGCGGGAGCGGACTCGTCGACCGGATCCGAACCGAAGACGCTGTTACCGGCTCCGAGCGCGACACCGATCAGGGCCACCACCATCAGAGCGGTTCCCGCGAGGCCCGCGCCGCTGATCTGCTTGCCGCTGACCCGGGGTCCGCGGGCTGTGAGCATCCCCAGCCAGGACCGCGATTCGTCCGCGTCCGCGGCGTTCGCGGGCTTCTCCTTGGGACGGGCGATCCGATCGGTGCGCTGATCGGTGCGCTGGTCCGTGGCTGCGAATCCGCTGACACCGGCCGGTGCCCCGGCCGGGCGCGCGATGCGCTCGGTCGCCGCCGGCGGCGGGACGATGCGCGTGGTCATGCCCGGTATCGAGTCCTTCGGCCGACCGGCAAGGAGAGCGCCGCCCTTCGCGAGGACCAGCTCCGGCTCGTGCGGCACCACCAGCGGCAGCCGCAGCCAGGACCGCAGGACCTCCTGGACGAGGGGGATGTGCGCGCCGCCACCGAGCAGCACGATCGCCTCCGGATCCCGGCCGGCACGCTCGACGATGTCGCGGACGAACCGCGCGGACGACTCGACACACTGCGCGATCAGCGGGTCGAACGTGTCCCGCGACATGAGAATGAGCCCGGCAGCGCCCGGCACCGCGACCGCGTCGCTCGCGGACAGCTGTTCCTTCGCCTCGCGGCACTGCGCGTCGAACTCGGTGACGGTCGCCGGATCGTCGGGCAGCCACACCCCGTTCGTGCCGAGCTGGTGTTCGCGGATCGCAGCGTCGAACACCCGTCCCCCGACGGTGTCGGTGCGTCCCGCGAGGACCTCGCCGGACGGAAGGTCGACGACGGTCACGGTGAGGCCCGAATCACCCAGGTCGTAGAACACCGCCGTGTCGGTGCAGAGCTCACCGCTGGCACGCAGATACGCCAGCGCCGCCTCGGACTCGGAGACCAGGTCGAACCTGTCGAGACCCTGTTCCGCCATGGCCTTGCGGATCCGGTCCGCCTGCGCCGCGTCGCGGTACACCACACCGAGAGCGTCGATCGGCTCCCCCGCCACCCCCGTCTGGAACAACACGCCCAAGGTCTGTGCGGCGAGACGGGCGGGGTCGTCGCGACCTGTGTCCACCACCTGGAACTGAAATCCCGCCGAGGGCGTGGTCCGGTCGATCGGACGCACGATCCGGACGGCGCTCTCCCCAACGGTCACCCCGAGTACCGAACTCATCAGCCGCCTTCTGCAATTCCGGCGCCGCTCCAGTGCTCACCCCCGGCGCCCCAAGACGCCCCGATGTTACCCAACGGTCTCGATACGGCATACGGGCAATTGAGGGGACTCGATTCCACCGCTGTGGTACGGCTCCGCGCGGCGGGCCGGGCGGTGCATAGGATCAGGCGATGCGGGTCCTCTTCGTATGCACGGGAAACATCTGCCGATCGCCCACGGCCGAGCTTCTGACCACGGCGTTCGCCGCCGAGGCCGGGCGACCGGATCTCACCGCGCACAGCGCCGGCACCCGCGCCCTGGTCGGTCACGGTATGGAATCGACGGCCGCGCTGGTGCTGCAGCAACTCGGCGGCGACCCGCACGGATTCACCGCCCGCCGGTTGACCCCGGCCATCGCGGAGGACGCCGACCTCGTCCTGACCATGTCCGAAGCCCATCGCTCGGCGGTGATCACCGCGGCCCCGCGGATGATGCGCGTCACGTTCACCCTTCGCGAGGCAGCCCGGCTGCAGCAGGCCAGTGGCGCCTCGACCGTCGCAGAACTGTCGGCGGCCCGGGTGCACGCGACGGCACCCGGGCTCGACGACATCACCGATCCGATCGGCTGCGACGAAGAGACCTTCGCCACGGTCGGAAGCGAGATCGCAGATCTTCTACTGCCCCTGCTGACCCGGATCCGCGACTGAGCTTCCGTTGAGCGGCCGCATCCGCGCCTGCACCACCGGCCGCTCCCCTGCCCGGGGAAGCACCACCTCCGGATAACTCGGCGCCACCGTGTAGGCGGGGACCGGGTTGGGGACCGGTGCCGCCTCCGACTCGACGCGCGGGGCCGCCACGACCGTGGCTGGGGTCGTCGCCTTGCCGGAATCGTCGGACTCGTAGAAGTACCGGTATTCGTAGGCGCCGGGCCCCTTCGACGGGGTCATCGTGATGATGGTGCCGAGCACCCGCACACCGGCACTATCGAGGTTGCCGACGGCGCGGACCATCTGTTCGCGCGTGGTCTTGCCGTGTCGTGCGATGACGAGTGCGCCGTCCGCGGCGGCACTGAGCACGACCGCGTCGGTCACCGGCAATAGCGGCGACGCGTCGATGATCACGTAGTCGAATCGTGCGCGGAGTTCCGCGATGACATGCTTCGCGGTTGCGGATCCGAGGAGTTCGCTCGGGTTGGGAGGCAGCGTCCCCGCGGCGAGCACCGTCAGATTCTCGAACCGAGTCGGCTGCAGCACATCGTCGAGCCCGGCCCGGCCGGACAATACGGTGCTGAACCCGGCATCGCCGAGCACACCGAGGTACTTCGAGACCCGCGGCCGGCGCAGATCGCCCTCCACCAGCACCACCGAATGCCCCGCCTCGGCGAGCACCAGGGCGGTGTTGATGGCCGTGGTGGTCTTGCCTTCGGCCGGGAGGGCGCTGGTGACGACGAGAACACGGGGCGGGTTGTCCACGTCGAGGAACTGAAGATTGGTGCGCAGCTCGCGATATGCCTCGGCGCTACCGGAATTCGCGTCCCGGAAGACGATCGCCGCCTCGTTCTGACGCTCCTTGTCGAGCGGGATCGTCCCGACCAGGCCGGCACCGGCGATGTCCTCGGCCGTCTTGCGATCCTTGACCGTGTTGTCGAGACGGTCACGCAGGACGGCGGCACCGATGCCGAGCAGAAGACCGACCAGAAGCCCGAGCACCAGATTGCGTTTCGTGTTCGGGGACACCGCAGCGGCCGGGGTGGTCGCGTACTGCTCGACGACGACGCGTGCCGCGGGCGCGCCCCCGTTCTCCGGGGTCTCCAGTTCACGTGCCATCATGACGAATTCGTCGGACAGGGCGTTCGCCAGATCGCGGGCGCGCTCCGGGGACGTGTCCGTGAGCGTGGTGTCGATGAGCACGGTGTCCGGCGCCGACGACGCCTTGACCTTGGCCGCGAGCCCGGCCGGAGTCAGATCGGTGATCCCGAGAGCGTCGAGCGTCCGTCCCGCCACGGTCGTGCCGGTGAGCAGCTTGGTGTACGAGGCGACGCGTTCCTGCGAAAACCGGTTGCCCTGGTAGATCTCGCTGACCGACGCGCCGGACGAGGTCGACACGAACAGCCGCGTCGATGCCTGGTACTGCGGTGTCGCGAGGAGCGAGGCGCCGAGTGCGCCGAGCAACACCACGACCGTCGTCACGGCGATGATCTTCCATCGTGCCTGCAGAATTCGCAGGTAGTCGTGTACTTCCATCAGGGTGTCTCCCTCGTTCCGATGACACTGCTACTACGCCCGGCGGGCGTGAATTGGTGGCAATTACTGTGAAACTGCCCGTGCTGCATCAGCGCGGGCGCGATCCGGCGAAGCGCGTCCGGCGTCGTCAGATCCGAATGTGCGAACGGCAGTGGATGTTCCACCACACCATCGGTTGCGTGGCGGTTCCACGCCGCGGCGAGCGCGGCCGGCCCGCGGTGCTCGGATTCGGCCGTGAAGAGATGGATCTCGCCGTCGTGGACGCCCGGAACATGCTGGCGCAGGGCGGTTTCGACGGTCACCGCGGCGGTGTCCGCACGCTCGCGAACCCGGGCGACGAGAGCGTCCGGCAATCCGGTGGTGTCGATCTCGGATTCACCGTAGGCAGGCTCGGGCACGTCCGGCACCAACTCCGCCGGGAACGTGTCGAGCAGCGCGAGCAGTGCGACGCGGTGTCCCGCCGCGCGCAGCTGCACCGCGATCTCGTGCGTGATCGTGCCGCCGGCGGACCATCCGAGGAGATGATAGGGACCGTCGGGTTGCACGGCGCGGATCCGGTCGACGTAGTGCGCGGCCAACTCCGAGATCGAGCCGGGGATCGGATCGAGTCCGACCGCCTGCAGCCCGTACACGGGTACACCGTCCAGATGCGCAGCCAAACCGGCGTAGCACCAGGCCAATCCGCTGATCGGATGCACGCAGAACAGGGGCCGCACGTCCGGGTCACCCGCCCCGAGAGGCACCAGCACCGCAAGGGGGTCCGGATTCGCGGTCGCGGTGGCGTCGCAATCGATCCGGCGGGCGAGCTCGTCGACAGACCGGGCGTCGAACAACCAGCCGACCGGAACGGTGCGCCCGAGCGCCTCGGACAACTCCCCCGCGACCGCGACGGTGCCGAGCGAACTGCCACCGAGATCGAAGAATCCGCGGTCGGCCGATACCGCACCGACCGGGATGCCGAGGTGCTGCGCGTAGACGGCGGCGACGGTGCGCGCGGTCGGTCCGCTCGGTGGAACGTGGTTCGCGGCGGACCACGAGGGGTCCGGTGCCGGTAGTGCCGCGCGGTCGACCTTGCCGGACGGCTGCAGGGGCAGTGCGTCGACGACGGTGACGGTGGCCGGTCGCAGATGACGCGGCAGGTGCGTGGCGAGCCGGCGGCGCAGACGGTCCGGATCGGGACGGCCCTGGACATACGAGGCGAGACAGATGTTTCCGTCCGCCGCGGGCACCGCGACGGTGACCGCGGCGTCGACGTCCTCGGCGGCGAGCAGCACCGCGTCGACCTCGGCGGGTTCGGTCCGGATACCGTGGATCTGCACCTGGTCGTCGACCCGTCCGACGTGTTCGAACTCGCCGGTGGCGCCGACCCGCACCAAGTCTCCGGTGCGGTACATCCGGCCGCCGGGTTTACCGAAGGGATCGGCGACGAATCGCGTTGCGGTGAGGCCGGTCCGACGGTGGTATCCGCGGGCGAGCCCGGCGCCGGTGACGTACAGCTCCCCCACCGTTCCGCGCGAAACCGGGTGCAGCCGCGCGTCGAGAACGTAACCGGTCGTCCCCGGAACGGGAAGGCCGACAGCCGGTTTCGCCGGGGTATCGGTCAGCGGCCCGGCACACGAGACCATGACGGTCAGCTCGGTCGGCCCGTACCCGTTGAAGAGGCGGTGCCGCGACCAGCGCCGGGCGAGCGCCGGATGCAGGGTCTCGCCGCCCGCCATCACCGTGGCGGGTGGCAGCGTGTCCGGGTCGAGGGTGGCGAGCACGGTCGGCGTGAGGCAGAAGTGATCGACGCGCGATTCGATCAGGAGGCGCTGCAGTGCGGGACCGGCGAACGATTCGTCGTCGGCGATCACCAGCGTGCCGCCGTGCGCGTGCGCGCCGAGCAGTTCCAGAACAGCGGCATCGAATGTGGTCGACGCCGCCTGCAATACGCGGTCGCCGGGGAAGATCCCGAGCCGTCGGCGGTGGACGTCGACGAGCGCGGTGATTCCGCGATGCGGCACCGTCACACCCTTCGGAGTGCCGGTGGTGCCCGAGGTGTAGATGACGTACGCGAGGTCGTCGACCGTCTGCTGCGGTTCCGGCGGCGGGGACCCGGCGTACGAGCCGGTCATGTCGATCCATTCCACCGCCTCGCGGCCCAACCGGCCGGCCGGGGCGGCGTGCGGCACGGTCAGGCCGACGGTCGCACCCGAATCGGCGAGGATCGCCTCGCTCCGCGCGGGCGGCTGGTGGACGTCGACCGACACCCAGGCCGCCCCGGCCCGCGTGACGGCCCAGACGGCGAGCGGCCAGTACGCACCGCGCGGCACCGCGACGGCGACGAGGTCGCCGCGGCCGACCCCGCGCGCCACCAGTTCGGATGCGATCCTCCCGGCGCGCGCGTCGAGTTCGGCGTAGGTCCATGCGACCGATCCGGCCTGCACGGCGATCGCTCGAGGATGGGCGACGGCCGTACCGGCCAGGATCTCCCGCAGGGTTCTCGGGGTCACCTCGGCCGCGCCGATCGGCTCGACGTCGGGGACGGCGAGGTCGCCGACGGGTCGGCCGGGGGTGGCCAGCGCCGCGTCCAGCAGCGCCACGTACTCCGCGAGGAGGGTCTCGACGGTCGTGGCGTCGAAGAGGTCGGTGGCGTAGACGACGCGCAGGTCGAGTCCGTGCGCCTCGTCGCCGGTGTGGTCCTCGACGATCTCCCAGGACAGGTCGAACAGTGCCGGTGGGGTTCCCAGCTCGGTGTCGCGAATGTGCATGCCGGGCAGCTGGGGCACGGGGTTCTCGGCTCCACCGGGGCGATGGGTGAGCATCACCTGGAACAGCGGATGGTGTGCGCTGTCGCGGTGCGGGGCCAGCCGCTCGACGACCTGCTCGAACGGGACCTCGGCGTGGGCGAGCGCACCGAGGTCGGCGGCACGCACCCTGCGCAGCAGGTCGGTGACGGTGGCGGCCGGGTCGACGGGGGTGCGCAGCGCGACGGTGCCGACGAACATGCCGACGAGTGCGGACAGCCGCGGATCGCTGCGTCCCGCGACCGTCGTGCCGACGACGATGTCCGATCGACCGCTGCGGCGGGCGAGCAGCGCCGCGAGGACCGCGTGGAGCAGCATGAAGGTGGTCACGTCGTGGGCGCGGGCGACGGTGCGCAACCGGGTGTGGAACTCCGCATCGAGGTGTACTGCGGTCGCATCCCCCTCGAACGTCGGCCTGGCCGGGCGGGGACGGTCGGTGGGCAGCGGGAGCGGCGTGTCCGGTACCCCTGCCAGGGTCGTCGCCCAGTAGTCGAGCTGACGGTGCGCCGCCGAGCCGGGTTCGGTGTGGTCTCCGAGGAACTCGTGCTGCCAACGTGCATAGTCGCGGTAGGTCACCGGCAGCGGTTGCCAGGTCGGCGGCGTTCCGCCCACGCGAGCCCGGTAGGCGGTCTGCAGGTCGGCGAGCAGGGGCCCGACGGAGGCACCGTCGAATGCGATGTGATGGACCGCAGCGACAAGGATGCGATGGTCCCGGGCGACGTCGAGCAGGCGGATGCGCAGCGGCGGTTCGGTATCGAGGTCGAACGGCGCGGTGAGCGTGTCGGTGACGGCCCGATCCGGGTCCGATGTCGAAACATGTTCGAGGACAGGATAGTCCACGAGTGCGAAATTGCCGTCGGGGTAGGCGGTGCGCAGGATCTCGTGACGGTCGCACAGATCGCGCACGGCCGTAGCGAGGGCATCGACGTCGAGGTCGCCGGTCACGCGCAGGACCACCGGGACGATGTAGCGCGCGTCGGGTTCGGTACGCGACAGCAGCCACAGGCGTCGCTGGGCGGGGGCGATCGGCAGCGGGCCGGTCGTGTCGGCGCGCCGCAGCGGCGGCGGCACCGGTCCGGTGGTGACGTGGGCGGCGAGCGCGGCGAGGGACGGCGCCTCGAGGACCGCCCGCGTCGGCACCTCGGTCCCGAACGCGTCCGACAGGCGGGCGGCGAGAACGACCGCGCCGAGGGAATCGCCTCCGGCGGCGATGAATCCGCGGTGCGCGGCCGGACGGATGCCGAGCACGTCCTCGGTGATCGTGACGACCAACTTCTCGGCGGCGGTCGATTCGGGTTCCGTGACCTCGACTGCTGCCGTGTCGAGCCCGGCCAACGCGTCGAGATCGAGTTTGCCGTTGGGGGTGACGGGCAGCTGCGGCACCACCCGCACTCGTGACGGCATACGGTGCGGCGGAACGATTTCCGCGATCGCGGCGGTGACCTCGTCGGCGGTGACGCCGGTGGCGGCGAACGCGACGAGCGCATCGTCGACCGCGACGACGGCAGCCTGCCGGACGCCGTCCACGCCGAGCAGCGCAGACTCGAGCTCGCCGGGTTCGATACGGACCCCACGGATCTTCAGCTGCCGGTCGGTCCGGCCGAGATACGCGAGGGTTCCGTCGGCGCGGCGGTGCACGCGGTCCCCGGTGCGGTACATCCGTTGCCCGCCGGCCGCCGCGACGAACCGTTCCGCGGTGAGAGCCGGGGCGTCGAGGTAGCCGAGCGCCAGCCCGGCGCCCGCGAGATAGAGCTCACCGACCGCGCCATCGGGCACCGGGCGCAGGCGCGCGTCCAGGACGTGTGCGGTCGTGCCGGGAATCGGCTCGCCGATCCCGGCCGCCCCGTGACCGTCGATTTCCGTGAGGGTCGCGACGATCGTCGACTCGGTCGGCCCGTACGCGTCGAGCATCAGCCGGCCCGCGGCCCAGCGTTCGGCGAGCCGGGCGGGAAGGGCTTCACCGCCGGATGCAACGACCCGCAGGTCGGACAAACCGGCCGGATCGAGGGTGCCCAGCACCGTCGGCGTCGACAGGTAATGGGTGATGCTTTCCTCGCGCAACAGCCGGTGCAGGTCCTGCCCGGCGTACACGTCCGACGGTGCCACGACGAGGGTGGCGCCGGTGGTGTGCGCGAGCAGCACCTCGAGCAGCGCCGCGTCGAACGCCGGGTGGTATCCCTGCAGCACCCGGTCGCCGGGGCCGACGCGGTAGCGAGCCGCGACCTCGGCCGCCAGCGGTGCGAGTCCCACGTGGGTGACGGCGACCAGTTTGGGGGCGCCCGTCGAACCCGACGTCGCCACGATGTACGCGACGTTCGGCGGGCAGGTGGTGGCGGCCGCGGATCCCGTGAAGGCCGCGCCGGTCTTGGTCGCCGCCCACAGGGCGCGGATACGGTCGGCACTGCGTGTCTCGCCGAGCGTGACGACGCTGCCGGGACCGATTCCCGCGGCACACCATTCGGCGGCGAGCGCATCGGACGCGGCGTCCAATTCCCGGTACGTGAGCGCGATTCCGTCTCCGCGCACGGCCTCTCGTGCGGGGTGGGCCGCGGCCGCCGCGCGCAGGAGGTCGGCGAGGAGTCGCGGCGCAACCGGCGCGCCACCGGTCAGTGACGGGGCGGCGACGTCGAACGGTACGTCGCCGACAGATGCGTGCGGATCGTCCACGAGCCCGGCGAGCACGGCGGTGAACCGCCGGGCCAGCGTCCGGGCCGTGGCGGCGGCGAACCGGGATCGATCGAACCGCAGCGCCGCGAGGTATCCGTCACCGCTCGGGGCGAAGGTGAACTGGAGGTCGAATTTCGGTGTGTCGTCCACGATTTCGCGCGCTGCGATGGTGAGATCCCCGAGCTGCGCGTGGCCGGGATCGAAGTCCTGCATCGCCAGCGCCACCTGCGGCGGCGGTCCCGTGAGCATTCCGGCGAGTTGCTCGTAGGGCACCGTCGCGTGATCGAGGGCCGCGACGTCGAAGGCACGGACCGCTTCGACGAGTTCGGTGAACGACCGGTCGGGAGCCACTGCGGTGCGCAGGATCAGGGTCTCGACGAACGGTCCGACGAGGTCGTCGAGTTGCGCCCAGCGGCGGGTCGACACGACGGCGGCGACCGCGACGTCGTGCTGGGCACCGACGCGGGCCAGCAGCACCGACAGCGCGGCGTGCACGACCATGAACTCGGTGGCGCCCGTCGTGCGGGCGAGCGACGCGACCGCGTCGCGGACGGGGGCCGGAACGGCGAATTCGATCGTCCCCGCGACCGGCTCGCCGCCGGTGTGGTCGGTGGGGAGTTCGGTAACGGTCAGTCCGTCGAGGGCCCGCTGCCAGTGGTCGACGTCCGCGGCGGGAATTCCGCGCGCGTGCTCCCAGAGCGCGTAGTCGGCGTACTGCAACGGCAGCGGTAGCCACCGGGGCGCGTGCCCGGCGGTGCGGGCGAGATAGGCCTCTGCCAGATCCCCGAGCAGCGGTCGCAGCGACGCTCCGTCCGCCAGGGAATGGTCGACGTCGAGATGCAGGACGTGCAGGTCGTCGCCGAGCCGTTCGAGCTCCACCCGGATCGGGGTGTCGGATCGGCCCGCGGTCGTCGGCGCGCGGCCGGAATCGCGGGATCGCACGACCACCGAGGGACGTTCGTGTACCTCCTGATGCACGTCCGTGCCGGCCACGAGGTATCGGGTCCGGAGGATCTCGTGCCGGTCCAGCACGTCGCCGATCGCGGCGTCGAGAGCGACCGGGTCGAGCGGGCCGCCGAGCCGGATCTCGGCCCGTAGCCGGTACGCCCCCGGGTCGAGGCGGCCGAGTCCCCACAGGCGTCCTTGGGCGCGGCTCAACGGGATGAGCGACGGCCGGGGCGCCACCGCGACCGGTCCGGCGGCGACGTCGAACCCTCCCGCATCGATCGCCGCGGCGAGCGCCTCGACGGTGGGATGGTCGAACACGGTGCGCAGCGGCACGGCGATGCCGGTCTCCTCACGCAGCCGTCCCACCAGGACCGTGGCCAGCAGCGAGTTCCCGCCGACGGCAAAGAAGTCGTCGTCACGTCCCACCGGCGCGCTGCCCCCGAGGACGTCGGCGCAGACACGGGCCACGAGGGATTCGGTTCCGGTCCGCGGCGCGGAGCCACCGCGGCGGGCCGATGCCGGCAGCGCGGCCACGTCGAGTTTGCCGTGCGATGTGAGCGGCAGCGCGTCGAGGGTGACGACGACGGACGGAATCAGGTGACCGGGCAACGTCCGAGACAACCGGGACCTGGCCTGCCCGGCGTCGACGTCCGCCGGTACGACGTACGACACGAGCGCCCCGTCGCGCACCACGGTCGCGGCCTGTTCGACCCCCGCGAGGCGACGCAGCGCGGCATCCACCTCGCCGGGTTCGATGCGGACACCCCGCAGCTTGACCTGGCCGTCGCTGCGACCGCGGTACTCGAGGGTGCCGTCGCGGCGCCACCGTGCCCGGTCGCCCGTGCGGTACATCCGACCGTGGTCGGTCGCGACGAAACGCTCCGCGGTCCGCCCCGGTGCCCCGCGATAGCCCTGGGCGAGCCGCTCCCCCGACAGATACAGCTCACCCACCACTCCGACGGGCACCGGCCGCAGCCGGTCGTCCAGCACCACGGCCGCGACTCCGCGCACGGGGTGACCGATCACCGGTGTGTCCCCGGGCGTCAGCGGCGCCGAACAGGTCGCGAAGACCGTGGCCTCGGCGGGACCGTAGCCGTTGTAGAGCGCACGGCCGGTACCCCACCGGGCGACCGCTTCGGCGGGGACCGTCTCGCCGCCGAGCATGAGCACCCGAAGATCCGGGAGGTCACGGGCGGGCAGGCTCGCGAGCACGGACGGCGTGAGGCACGCATGCGTGATGCGTTCGCGGGCGAGCAGATCGCCGAGACCCGCGCCGCCGTAGCTGTCCGGGCCGGCCACCACCAGCGTCGCACCGGCCGTGCCCGCAACGAGCAGTTCGAGCACTGCGGCATCGAAACTCGGTGCGGCGACCTGCAACACGCGATCGCCCGGTCCCGCCGCGAAACGCTCGGTGAGGTCCGCGACGAGTGCCGCGACCGCGCGGTGGCCGATCGTGACCCCCTTCGGATTTCCGGTGGTACCCGAGGTGAACACGAGGTAGGCGGGCGCGTCCGGGTGCGGCTCCGGAACCTCGGCGGGTTCGGCGGCGACCGCGCCGGTCTCGTGGACGCCGAGCCACTGCACCGATGACGGCAACGAGTCCTTCTGCGCTGCAACCCCGTACATCACGCCGTCGAGCATCGCGGCGAGCCGTCCGGTGGGTTGTGCCGGATCGACGAACATCGGCGCGGCACCGAGGCGGGCGATGCCCCATGTCGCGACGACCGTTTCGAGCGACCTGGGCAGGGCGCACACGACGACGTCCCCGGTTCGGGCTCCGGCTGCCCGGAGCCGGGCCGCGAGATCTTCGGCTCGGTCGAGCAGCTGGGGGTAGGTCAGCTCCCGCGACCCGTCGCGCACCGCGCCGCCGGCGCCCGCGCGCGCGGCACCGGCGGCGAACAACTGCCACAGCGAGTGCGGCTGCGGCGCAGACGGTCCCACCGCCGGGGCCGACGCGGCGCGTTCCCCGGCGGAGAGCAGGTCGATGTCGTCGATCCGCGCCTCCGGATCCGCGACGACCGCACGCAGGATCGTGTCGAAGCGCTCCGCGAACGTCGCGACCGTATCGTCGTCGTAACAGTCTGCTGCGCAGGCGAATTCCAGCTCGATACCGCTCGCGTTCTCCGTGACCGTGAGCTGCACGTCGAACTTCGCGTGGTCGTCCGGACCCGGCGCGACCGTCACGGCGACACCGGGCAGGACGACATCCGCGACGGCCGGGCGGCGGTGCGACAGCGCCACCTGGAACAGCGGGTGACGTGCCGCCGTGCGCGGCGGATCGAGCCGCTCGACGAGTGTCTCGAACGGCGCGTCCGGGTGGGTGTAGGCGTCGACATCGACGGCACGGACCTGGGCAAGCAGATCCGCGAACCGCACCCCGGGCTCGACCCGGGTGCGCAGCACGAGGGTGCCCGCGAACATCCCGACGACGTCGTCGAGCCGCGGATCCGACCGCCCCGCGACGACGGTGCCGATCGGGATGTCGCGACCGGCACCGTGCCGGACCAGCAACGTCGCGAGGGCCGCGTGCACCACCATGAACACGGTGGCGTCGTGGTCGCGTCCCAGCCGGACCAGCTGCCCGCTCAGGTCCCCGTCCAGGAGCAGCCGGTGAACGGCGGCACGGCCGCTCGCATGGGCGGGGCGCGGACGGTCGCCGGGCAGGGTGACCTCGTCGGGCAGATCGGCCAGGACCCGTAGCCAGTGCTCGACCTCGCCGTCGGCGATCGCGTGCTGCCATCGCGCGAAATCGGTGTACTGCAGGGGCAGCGGCTCGAACCGCGGGTGGTGACCGTCGTCGCGCGCGGTGTAGGCGGTGACGAGATCGCGCAGCAGCGGCGTGAGCGACCATTCGTCGGCGGCGATGTGGTGGACGACGACGACGAGCACGTGCCGCTCGGCCGCGAGGCGCAGCAGCCGCATCCGCACCGGCAGGTCGACGGTGAGGTCGAATCCGGCAGAGCAGAGTTCGTGTATCAGCCGCTCCGATTCCCCGCCCGGGGCGGCGATCGTCTCGAAGGGCGGACGCGGCACCGGCGACAGAATCTGCCGGTCGGCCTCGGGATGGACCGTGCGCAGCGTGCGGTGCCGATCGAGGACGTCGGACACCGCGGCGGCCAACGCGTCCACGTCGAGCGGCCCGTCGAGGTGCAACACGAACGGCAGGTTGTACGCCGCCGAAGCAGGATCGAACCGGTTGACGAACCACAGCCTCCGCTGCGCCGGTGAGAGAGGCGCCGGAGCGTCACCACCCGCAGTCATGGGGATCCGTGTGCGTCCCCGGCCGGCACGCTCGGCGACGCGCTCGGCGAGACCCGCGACGGTCGGGTCGTCGAAGACGTCGCGGACGGTGACGTCGGCGTCGGCAATGCCGCTGAGGCGCCCGGCGAGACGGCTCGCGAGCAGGGAGTTGCCGCCGAGGTGGAAGAAGTTGTCGTCGGCGGCCGGAACGACCTCGGATCCGGTGTCGCGCAGCAGTTCCCGGATCACCCATGCCACGAGTTCCTCGACCGGTCCGCGCACCGCCCGGCCGCAGGAGGAGGAGACACCGGGTTCCGGCAGGGCCGCGCGATCCAGCTTCCCGTTTCCGGTGAGCGGCAGCGCGTCCAGCACGACCGCGGCGGACGGAACCAGGTACTCGGGCAGGGTGCGGCGGACCTCGCGCAGCGCATCGGCAGCGGATCCGCCGACCAGATAGGCGACGAGCCGATCGTCGCGCAGGATCACCGCGGCCGCCGTGACGCCCGGGCAGCGCAGCAGGGCCGCTTCGATCTCACCGGGTTCGATGCGGTAGCCGCGCAGCGTGATCTGCTGGTCGGCGCGTCCGAGGTGGTACACGACGTCCCCGGTCCGGCGGGCCACGTCGCCGGTCCGGTAGCGGCGCGCGCCGCCGGGGGCGGCGACGAACCTGGCTGCGGTCGCTCCCGGACGCCCGCGATAACCGCGAGCGAGCTGGTCACCGGCGATGTAGATCTCGCCGGTGCTGCCGGGAAGTACCGGGCGCAGGGCGGCGTCGAGCAGGTGCATCCCGACCCCGGGCAGCGGTGCACCGACACCCGGCGTCACGGCCGGACCGCACGTGACGTGGACGGCGGTTTCGGTGATGCCGTACATGTTCACCATCACGAGTTCGGGCCGCTGCTGTTGCCAGGATCGGGGCAGCTCGGGGTCGAGCGGCTCCCCACCGAAGACGACCACGCGCAGCGATTCCGGAGGCGCGGTGGCCGCGCTCAGCTGAACGAAAGCCGTCGGTGTCTGGTTGAGCACGGTGACCCCGTGCCGCTCGAGCAGGGCCGCGAACACCGCGGGATCCCGGGCGGTGAGGTGGTCGACCACGACGAGACGTCCGCCGGTGATCAAAGCGCCCCACATCTCCCACACGGAGAAGTCGAAGGCCGGTGAGTGGAACATCGTCCACACGTCCGACTCGCCGAATCCGAAGCGGGAGATCGTCGCAGCGAACACGCTCAGCACGCTGCGGTGGGTGACGAGCACTCCCTTGGGGGCGCCGGTGGACCCGGAGGTGTAGATCAGGTAGGCGCCGTGGTCCGGATCCGCGGATGCGTCGTGGTCGCCGTCCTGCACGAGGGCGGCGGACGGGTCGAGCGTCGGAATGCCTCCGGCCGCGCGGAAATCACTGTCGCACACCACCAATTCGGGACGGGCATCGTCCAGCAGTGCGCGCAGCCGGGCGTCGGGATGGGTGACGTCGATCGGCAGGTACACCGCCCCGCACCGGGCGACCGCGACGATCGCGACGACCAGGTCGACGGTTCGGGGCAGGGCGACCGCGACCACGTCCTCCGGTCCGATGCCGCGCTCGGCGAGCAGCGCAGCCAGTGCACCGGATCGCGCCCGCAGTCGGGCGTAGGTCAGTGCGGCGCCCTCGTCCACGACCGCGACCGCCTCCGGTGTCGCGGCGGCACGGCGGAGGAAGAGTTCGGGCAGCGACCGGCCGTCCGGACGCGGAGCCCGTTCGCTCTCCGGTTCGGCGACCGGACCTCGCGGATCGACCGCTCCGACGGCCGTCGTCGGGTCCGCCGTCACGATCTCGAGGATGCACACCAACCACGCCGCCCACGCCGTGACGGTACCGGCGTCGAACAGGCCGGACGCGTAGGTGAGCGTGCCGTTCAACCCCGCGGGAGCCCCGGTCTCGGACGACGTCTCGCGCAGGGTGATCTCCACGTCCACCCGTGCGGTGTCGGGGAGGATCTCGCGCACGGTCGCGAGGCCCGGAACGGTGCGGGTGCCGGTGTCGAAGGACTCGTAGGCGAGGATCACCTGGATCAGGGGATGGTGGCCGGTCGCGGAGTGGCCGACCGTGTCGACGATGCGATCGAACGGGACGTCGGCGTGGGCGAATGCCTCCAGATCGACGCGGCGCACCTCGGTCAGCAACCCGGCGAACGTCTCCCGTGGATCGACGGTCAGCCGCAGTGGGACCGTGTTCACGAACATGCCGACGACGTCGTCGAGCGCCGCGTCGGTGCGGCCGGAGACAGGGGTGCCGACGACGACGTCGTCGGTGGCGGCGAGTGACGCCAGCAGCAGTGCCAGGGCCGCGTGCACGATCATGAAGGGCGTGACATCGTGGGCGCGAGCGAGTTTCGCCACCGCGGAATGCAATTCGAGGGGGACGTCGAATTCGATGTGGCCGGCACCGGTGTCGGCACCGATCCGAGGGCGGTCGGTGGGCAGTGGGAGCAGGGGCGGGACACCGCCGAGGGTTCGCGCCCAGTAGGCGAGTTGTCGTGCGCCGAGGCCGTCCGGGTCCGTCGGTGCGCCCAGCGTCCGGTGCTGCCAGCGCGCGTAGTCGGCGTAGGTCACCGGTAGGGGTGTCCAGCCGGGGGCGACTCCCGCGCGGCGTGCCGTGTAGGCGGCGACGGCGTCGCGTCCCAGCGGTCGCAGGGACAGCCCGTCGCCGGCGATGTGGTGCAGCACCACGACCAGGCGATCCCGGGTGCCGGTGCGGTACAGGCGGATACGAACAGGCGGTTCGGCCGTCAGGTCGAAGGGGCGCCGCGCGAAGTCGGCGATCTCGTGGTCCGGGTCTGCCGCCTCCACGGGAGCGAGGTCGACCGGGATCTCGGGCAGCACGTGCATGCGCGGGCCGTCCGGTCCGTCGGGATGGACGGTCCGCAGGGTCGCGTGCCGGTCGACGACATCGGCGACGGCGGCCTGCAGGGCACCGAGGTCGACGTCGCCGTCGAGTTCGGCGACGAACGCTATGTGGTCGCCGCCGGCACCGGCTGCGGTGTCGACACGGTTGACCAGCCACATGCGTTGCTGTGCGGGGGCGAGTGGTTGTGGGGCGTCGTCGATCTCGTTGACCAGCGGGACGCGCTGTTCTGCTGCGGTGTTCGTGATCGCCTCGGCGAGGTCCGCGACGACCGGGTTCTCCAGAATTTCCCGTACTCCGATGCGCCGTCCGACGATGCCGGCGAGCCGCGCCGCCAACTGGGTCGCGATCAGCGAGTTCCCGCCGAGCGCGAAGAAGTCGTCGCCCGGTGCGACGGTCGGCACGTCGAGCACGTCCGCGACGACCGTCGCGACGAGATGCTCGGTGACCGTGCGGTATCCGTCGCCGTCGGAGGTGACCGCGATGTCCGCGACCGGCAGAGCCGCGCGGTCGATCTTGCCGGTCGAGGTCAGCGGCATCGCGTCGAGGACGGTGACCGTGGTCGGCACCATGTGCCGCGGCAGCCGTGCCGCGACGTACTTCCGGATCGCCTCCGGGTCGACGTCGCCGGACCCCGTCACGAATGCGGCGAGCCGTCCCTCGTGTGCGATCGTGACGGCCGTGGTGATCTGCGGATGCGCGGCCAGGACTGCGTCGATCTCGCCGGGTTCGATGCGGAATCCGCGGATCTTGATCTGCTGGTCGGCGCGCCCGACGAACTCCAGCACCGGTCCCGGGGCACCGTGTGGGGACCAGCGGACGAGGTCACCGGTGCGATACATGCGTCCGCCGCCGAAGGGATCGGCCGTGAACCGTTCCGCCGTCAGGGCGGGCGCATCGAGATAGCCGCGGGCCAGGCCCGCCCCGACCAGGTACAGCTCGCCGGTGACACCGATCGGGACGGGCCGCAGACGCCGGTCCAGCACGATCGGGGTGACGCCTTCGAGCCCGGTCCCGAGGTTCAGCGGTTCACCGGGCGTCAGCGGCGTGCTGGCGGTGGCCAGCACAGTGGTCTCGGTCGGTCCGTAGACGTTCAACACGGTGCGGCCCGGTGCCCACCGCGCCGCGGTCTCCGCCTGCCACGCTTCGCCGCCGACGGCGAGGACCCGCAGGTCGTCGAGACCGGCCGGGTCGAGGCGGGCCGGCACGGACGGTGTCGTGAACCAGTGCGTGATCCGCTCTGCCCGAAGCAGTTCCAGGAGTTCGTCACCACCGAACACGTCGTCCGGTGCGACCACGAGGGTTCCGCCGGAGGCGAGCGCGAGAAGGTACTCGAGCACCGAGGCGTCGAATGCGGGGGCCGCGAAGTGCAGCACCCGTGCGTCCGGCGCCGGCCGGAACCGCTCGACCAGCGACCGTGCCAGCGGCGCCAGTCCGCGGTGGGTGATCACGACGCCTTTCGGCCGACCCGTGGACCCCGAGGTGTACACCAGGTAGGCGGCGTGGTCGGGATGCACGGGGCGTGTCCGGTCCGCGTCGGTGATCTCGCGCATGCATCCGTGCGTGACGAACGGGATCGATTCGATCCCCGCCGGGACCGGGGTGCCCGGGTCGCTGATCGCGTGCCGGACGCCGGAAGCGGCGAGGAGTTCGGCGATCCGCGGGGCGGGCTGGCCCGGGTCTACGGGTACGAACGCGGCACCCGTCAGCGCGATCGCGGCGATCGCGAGCACCGACTCGATCGAGCGGGGCAGCAGCACCGCCACACGGTCCTCCGGCCCGATTCCCCGGCCGAGCAGTTCCCATGCCAGCGGTCGTGCCGCGGAACGGATTTCGACCGGTACTCCACCGGGAGCTGCCACCCGCGCCGGGTTGTCGCCGAGCAGTTGCGCCAGGGTTGCGACGGGACCGGCCGGTGCGAGCACGACCGGTACGGCACCGAGGTCGATGTCGCCGACGGCCTCCGTGGGCTCGGCGGCCACTGCACCGATCACGGTGCCCAGTCGCTGCACCCATCGCGTGACCGTGTCCGGTTCGAACAAGGCGCTGTCGTACACGAGACGCCCGGCGAGCGCACCGTCGCCGGTTTCGCGGACGTCGAGTTCGATATCGAAACGTGCTCGTACGGAGGGGAATTCCTGCACTCTCACGTCGAGTCCGGGAAGCACCGGGTCGGTGTGCGGCAGACTGTCGTAGCTCAGCATCACCCCGAGCGGACCGAACCCGACACTCTCGACGACCTGATCGAACGGCACGTTCGCGTGGGTGAATGCCTCGACGTCGGTGGCACGGACATCGGCGAGCAGGGCGGTGAAGGGCGCCTCGGGGTCGACGGTGACGCGCAGGGCGACGGTACCGACGAACATCCCGACCAGACCGGCGAGGTCGGGATGATCGCGGCCGGCGACACCGGTACCGACGACGACTTCTCGCTCCCCCGTCCACGCGGACAACCACACGGCGACGGCGGCGTGCACGGCCATGAAGGTCGTCGCGTCGTACCGGGCCGCGAGCGTCCGGAGCGCGGCGACCCGGCGGGCGGGCACGGTGAACTCGACGGAGGCCGGAGCTCCGGGCGTTCCGGTACGGGGACGGTCGGTGGGCACCGAAGGCGCGGAATCGAGCCCGGCCAGAGCGTCTTTCCAGTACTCGAGTTCGCGATATGCGAGAGCGGCCGGGTCGGCGGGGTCTCCGAGCCGGTCCCGGTGCCGGCGCGCGTGGTCGTGGTAGTGCAGCGGCAACGGGGCCCACGGCGGGGCGTCACCGCAGCGCCGCGCGGAATACGCGGTGGCGAGATCCACCGTCAGGGGAAGGAACGATGCACCGTCCACCGCGACGTGGTGCGCGACGACGACGAGCACGTGCCGGTCCGGACCCGTTCGCAGCAACCGCATGCGCAGCGGCACGTCGCCGGCCAGGTCGAACGGCGCCGCGGTCCACTGCCGGACCAGCGCCTCCACGTGGTCCGGAGCCGCCTGGACCGGAACGATGCGGAAGGCGGCAAGCGCCTCGGCGATCGGCAGGACCCGCTGCACGGGCCCAGCCGACGACAGCGGCAGGACGGTGCGCAGCACCCGGTGGCGGATCACCACATCGGTCAGCGCGACCTGCAGGGCCGGGACGTCCAGATCCCCGTCGAGATGCAGAACGAACGGCAGGTGGTACGCGCCGGTGTCACCGTGTGCGCGGGCCTGCAGCCACAACCGGTACTGGGCGGGTGCGAGCGGCGCCGGCCCCGGTTCCTCGGACCGGACATCCGGATCGACCGCGCGCGGTCGCTCGGCGGCGGCCGCAGCGAGACGAGCGACGGTCGGATGGTCGAAGACGTCCCGCAACCGCACGTCGCGCCCCAGCGCGGAAGCCAGGTCCGCAGCGAGTTGTGTTGCGGTGAGCGAATGTCCGCCGACGACGAAGAAGTCGGTGTCGGCCCCCACGCCCTCGACCCCGGTGATCTCGGTGAACAACCGGGCGACGAGCGTCTCGTTCGGTCCGGCCGGGGGTCGATGTCCGATCGCGGGTTCGATGGTGGGGGCGGGCAGCGCACGCCGGTCGATCTTGCCGCCGGGCGTCAGCGGCAACGCCTCGAGGACCGTCGTCGTCGCCGGCCTGAGGTGGGCAGGCAGCCGCCGGGCGAGCCGTGCCGTCACCTCGGCCACGTCGACGACCGCCGATTCGGCAGGAACGACGTACGCGGCGAGGCGATCACCGTGCACGACGACCACTGCCGCGGTGATCTCGGCGAACGAGGTGAGCACCGCTTCGATCTCGCCGGGTTCGATCCGCCGACCGCGGATCTGCACCTGGCGATCGGCGCGTCCGAGGAAGTCGAGGCGTCGTTCGCCGGTGTCGGGGTCCCGGGTCCAGCGCACGAGGTCGCCGGTGCGGTAGACCCGCTCCCCCTGCGGTCCCGCGACGAACCGCTCGGCGGTGCGAGCCGGAGCATCCAGATAACCTCGGGCGACCCCCGGTCCCGCGACATACAGTTCGCCCACCACACCGGCAGGGACGGGGTGGAGCCTGGTGTCGAGCACGTAGGCAGCCGTGCCGGCGATCGGACGCCCGATCGGCACTCCGGAACCGGGTCGCAGCGGGTCACTGACCGTCGCCAGCACCGTGGTCTCCGTGGGCCCGTAGGCGTTGAGCAGGATCCGGCCGGGCGACCAGCGGTCGGCGACCGCCGCAGACAGGGCCTCGCCGCCCGAGTCGACGACCCGGAGGTGGGGCAGGTCCGCTTCCGGGGTGGCGGCCAGGATCGCGGGGGCCGTGATCGCGTGGGTGATCGCCTCCCGTCGGAGCAGATCTGCGAGCGCGGGACCGGCGACCGCGTCGGCCGGGCAGATCACCACGGTCGCGCCCGCGTCGAAGGCGAGCAGCAGTTCCTGCAGTGACGCGTCGACCGTGGGCGCGGCCAGGTGGAGCACGCGCGATTCGCGATCGGCGCAATACTTCTCGCGCAGGGTCGCGACGAGCGAGGCCACTCCCCTGTGGGTGACGGCGACCGCCTTCGGCACACCGGTGGACCCGGACGTGTGGATGACCCAGGCGGGATGGTCGAGGTGCAGGTCGCGGAGCCGGTCCGCCGGAGTGAAGGGAGCGGCGCGTCCGGTGGACGGCGCTACGAGGGTGACGTGCGCGGGCAGCACGACGTCCGGCCCGGCGACCACGATCTCGGCGGAACGCAGCAGTTCGTTCAGGCGCGCCCCGGGCAGATCCGGGTCGATCGGCGTATAGGCCGCGCCGGTCTTCGCAACGGCCCACAGTGCCACCACCGACTCCACCGAGCGGTGCAGGATCACCGCGACCCTGTCTTCGGGTCCGGCTCCGGCTGCGACGAGCCGTCGCGCCAGGTCGTTCGAACGGGCATCGAGCTCGCGATAGGTCAGGGACGACGTGGCATCGCGCACCGCGATCGCGTCGCTGTCGGCATGGGCTGTGAGCAGATCCGGCAGCAGTTCCGGTGCCGCTGCCTCGGGGCCGTGCCCGGGAACCAGCCCGGCCAGGTCCGCCGCATCCCCGAACGGTAGGTCGCCCAGTGCGCGATCGGGATTCGCGACGAACCGGGCCAGGTGATCGAGGAACAACCGGTGGTGCCGAGCGAGTGATTCCTCGCTGTAGAGCGCGGGATCGGCTTCGAAATCCACCCGGACGGTGCGGCCGGCGACGCCCGGATACACATTGACGGACAGATCCTCGATCGGCCCGGTGGACTGTACGTGGAAGTCGCCGACGATCTCACCGAAAGTGATCTGCGGGTGGAACATCATCAGGTTGACGACCGGGCCGAACGCGCTGCGGGTATCTCCGTGCTCCCGGCCGAGCTCTCGCAGGTCCGCGAGCATGTCCTCGTACCGGTAACGCTGGTGCCGCAGGGCTCCCGTCAGCTCCACCTGCACCCGCCGGATCAGCTCGGTGGGTGTCAGGCCGGGATCGACCTGCAGCCGCAGCGGCACGACGTTGGACAGCGTTCCACCGGACCGGCGCAGCGACGCGGTGGTCCGCGCCGAGACCGGAAGGCTCAGTACCACATCCGACGTTCCGGTGGTTCTCGCCAGATAGGCGGCGAAGGCGGAAACGACGACGGGCACATCCGTCGAGTTCACCTCGTGTGCAAGGGCGGCGACGGCCCGGGCCGTGGCGGGCTCGAGCAGTGCTCCGGTGTGCCGGCACGGCATCCGTGGCGGCGCCGATCCTTCCGGCCGAGACGACCCGTCCGCAAGCGACAGCGGATCGGGCAGATCGGCGAGTCGCTGCATCCAGTGCACCCGGTCCCGCAGGCGCCGATCCGAAACCTCGTACGCGGCATCCATCTCGCGCAACCGGGCGACGGTGAGGCCGCGGAAAGGTGGTGCCTCGGCACCGTCGACCCAGGCCGTGTACAGCTCGGCGCTGCGCTCGAGCATCACCATGGCGCCGTGCCCGTCGAGTGCGATGTGGTGGGCGTAGCTCGACAGGAAGAACCTCTCGTCGGCCAACTGCAACAGTGTTGTTCCGATGAGCCTGTCGCGCAACGGATCCAGACGACGGGAGTACGTCCGGGTCATCCACCGGTGCGCTGCGCTCTCCGGATCCTCGGATTCGCGGAGATCGACGTAGCCGACCGAATCCGGGACGTCCGGCCGGACCGTCTGATACGTGTGGTTTCCGATTCTCTCGAGGAAGAGAAAGCCGGACTCGACGTCCCGCGCGGCCTGCTCACACGCCGTGCGGATCAGCCGTGTATCGAGATCGCCTCTCAGTTCGACATATTGGGCGATCGTGAAGGGCACCTCCGGCTGCAGTTCCTGGGCGTACCAGAGACCGCGCTGGACCGAAGACAGCAGAGTACGACGCACTGTCCTCCCCTCACATCGCCCGACAACGACAAACCACGGACGAGTGGAACACGAAGAGACCTCCCCGACCGAGATCGCGACGAAGCCTCCCAACAACGTCGACGACCGATGGTTCGCAAGTGTACTTATCGTTGGCCATCGACACCACTTGAACGACCGGCGATTCGAAACTCGGTTATGGTCTGCGACGAGAATTCTGAAGGGGTTGTGTTCGCATGAGCGATATTACCGATGGGTCACATTCACCCGGGCGACAGCGGCGCAAGGTCAGACGCAAACGCACCGACGAGGAGATCACGCGATACCGCCGACGGCGCGCCGCGGTCCGAATCTCGTGTGGCGCAGCCGTTTGCCTCGTCGCCGGTACGGCAGCATGGCTGGGATACGAGGCACTGCAGGCCAAATCGAGCCTGGAGCAGGCGCGAGATTTCGCTGTCCGGTCCAAAGACGCTCTTCTGTCCGGTGATTCGGAAACAGCGATTCTTACGGCGGAGGACGCGAACCGGTACGCACAGCGCGCCCGGGATGCCACGCATTCGCCACCGTGGCGGATCGCCGCCGCCGTGCCGTGGCTCGGAAGTCCGCTTTCGGCGACCGCGCAGATGTCGGAGGTCGTGACGGGCCTCACATCCGAGGTACTGCGACCGGTCGTCGACGCGGGCTCCGCCGTCTCCCCCGATCGTCTCTTTCTGGACGGCGCCCGAATCGATTTCACTGCTCTCGGAGCTGCCGCGCCGATCCTGGAGGCGACATCCGAGGCGATGACGAACCTCGATGCGCAGGCCCGGAGCGTCGACGGCACCTATGTGGGGGCCGTCGATCGCGCCCGCACCCAGCTGCAGGAGCAGACCGCGCAACTGAGGGGCCTCCTGGAGAACACCGCCGTCGCGGCGCGGATCGCACCCGCGATGCTCGGCGCCGAGGGGCCCCGCAGCTATTTCCTGGGTTTTCAAACCAATGTCGAAGCGCGCGGGTCGGGCGGCCTGCTGGGAGGATTCGCGATCGTCCGCACCGAGGACGGCCGCGTCCGCGTCGACGACGTGGCGAGCAACCGCGAGCTTCGCCCGGACTATGCACCGATCGACCTCGGCCCGGACTTCACGCGGCTCTACGGGCAGAGCCGGCCGACGCAGGACTTCCGAAACAGCAACGTCAGCTCGCATTTTCCCTACGCAGCCCGGATCTGGCAGTCGATCTGGCAGCAGGAATCGGGAGAGCTCGTCGACGGAGTGATCGCGACCGACCCCGTCGCCTTGAGTTACGTCCTCGAGGTCGTCGGCGCCGTCACGATGCCGGACGGCGAGAAGATCACCGCCGAAAACGTCGTCGAACTCACCGGATCCACCGCATACGCGCGATTCGGCGACGATCAGAAGGCCCGCAAGGAGTACCTCGAGACCGTCGCCGGAAAGGTCGTCCAGAAGCTCACCGGTGACATCGCCCGGCCGCGAGCACTGCTCCAGGCTCTCGGTCGCGCAGCCGGTGAAGGCAGACTCGCCGTGTGGAGTTCGCACGGTGCCGAACAGGACGTGCTGGCGGCTACCGCACTCGGCCACACCGTGCCCGACGATCCGGCGCCGTATGCCGGTGTCGTGGTGAACAACCTGGGTGGCAACAAGCTCGACTACTACCTGGAACGGGAGATCTACTACACCGCCGGCACCTGTGACGGGGAGACCCGCACGTCGACGGTCACCGTTCGGCTGACGAACGCTCTGCCGGCCGGCGAGTACACCACCTATGTAGCAGGGATGTTCGACAATCCGATCGGCGCACCTGTCGGTACCAACCTGACCGATCTGTCGTTGCTGGCGACCCACGGTGCCCGGCTGAACAGGGTCACCGTCGACGGCAGGCCGACGTTCGCTTTCACCGGAAGCGAACTGGGACATCCCGTTTTCGTCGTCCAGGTTCCCGTCCTGCAGGGCGCGACGTCCGAGGTCGTCTACGAGCTGACCGAACCGGCCGTCGCGGGCGAGGCGAGAGTCCCCGTGCAGCCCCTCGTCGACGATCCGGCGGTGACCGTGTCGGTACCGGACTGCGGGTAGGAGCCGGCGCGATCCGAGTGTGCCCCGGCCTCGGCAAGAGACGGGGCACACTCGGCGCGCCCGGCCGGGTGCGTCCACGGCCGGTCGCAGAGCGCGGACGGTCTGCCCTCCGCCGCACTCAGAGTTCGATGCGCTTTTCGATATCGTCCCACATCTGTTCGGTCTCCGCCTTTTTCACGATTGCGAGCTCCGACACAGATTCCCTGATGCGCTGGATCTCCTCGAGCCGCCGGCTCAGGAAGGTGTCGACCGAGTTCGGGTTCTCGTACGGATCCATCACCAGCCCGGAGACATCGTATTCCTCCGAGAGCCACTTGTACTTGTGGCTCCACCCGTGGACGAGCCCGGGGACTCCTTGGCTCAAAGCACTGACAAGGGCGTGGAAACGTCCGGAGACGATGAACGGTGCCTGCCCCAGAAGCCATTTCGACTGCCGGCCGTCCAAGCCCTCGATCACCGGCATCCCTCCGCACGTCCCGGCGAGCGTGTGCAGCAGGTCGGCGTCACCGCCGCCTTCGTGGCACAGCCCGTACACCTCGTAGTCGTGCGCACGAAGCACCCGGACGATCTCCTGGAGATTGCGCATGTAGTCGTCCTTCGAGCCACCGCGCGCAGCCGCCCGTTTCGCGATGTTCCAGTTGGGAACGATCGGCACCATCCCGCGCAGATGCGAGAGACCACGCGGCTCCTCCGGTGCGAGCGCGGTCGTGAAGTCCGTTGCCACCGCGATCTTCTCGTAGGCAGACCGGGATCGAGCGGCTCCCTTCAGGAACCGGGCGGAGTCCGGGTCCCGCGCGTAGACGAGTTCGCAGGAATCCAACAGGTCGGCGACGGGCTCGGTCACCTGCTCGAGCGGGCCGAACGCCTGCGGCAGCAGTACGACCGGGACACCTCGGTCGGACCATCGGATCAGATCGTCGGCCCGGCGCCGCAGATCGAGGTGGGCCCACTCGTCGCTGAACACGAAACCGGACACGTCGAACACCGCGTCGATTTCCGACCCGACCACGAACGGCATCCGGTGCCGCAGTCCGCTCAGGCGTTCGGGGTTTCCTCCCCACACGCGAATTCGCAGCTTGGGGAACTCGAGCAGTGAATCGAGCCCCACCCATCGCTTCGCACGTTCGGATCCCGTCTGCATCGCGATGACGGGCTGGGCACCCCACCTCGACCGAATCTGCTCGGCGGCGGCGCAGAGCATCAGGTAGGCACCCTGATTGGTGAAATTGCCGCCCGTGATCAGGATGTTCTTGCGTCGCTTGTTCATCGCGGATCTCCTTCGACGTTGCCCACGTACTGTCGGATCGAGTCCAGGTCCCGCTTGCCGGAACCGGGTACAACGGTGTTCGGGAGGGCGCGGCCGTAGGCGATCAGCATCACGGTCCGCTCGTAGCGCTGCAGGCCCAGGATCCGTGCGATGCGCGCGTCCGCATCCGCCGAGTCCGGCCAGTTGATGCAGCAGGTCGAGACACCCTGCGCCTGCATCGCCATGAGGAAGCCCATGGACGCCAGCGCGGAGTCGACGTAGATCAGGTGACGGTCCCGGGTGTGGGCGTACGCCGACAGGTCACCGACCACGACCACCAGCCCGACGAGATTCTGTGCGTATCCGGCTGTACCGCCGGGAATCTCCGCGATCCTGCGGACCGTGTCGCGGTCGTCCACCACGACGAATCGGTAGGGCAGGCGGTTGCACGCGGACGGCGCCTGCATGCCCAGGGTGATCGCCCGATCGACGAGGGAACGATCCACGGTCTCCGAGTCGAACCATCGCACCGACTGGCGGGCATGTGCGAGCGAGAGCAGTTCGTCGTAGGACGGCAGCCGCTCGGAACCGGCGCGTTCGGCATCCAGGACCGGCACGGGGCCGGCGTAGTTCCGGGAGCGCGGGACCACGTTCAGTTGCTTGTACGTCTCGCGTGCGCGGCGGATCTCGGGTGACGGACTCTCCTCCGTCGCGGCGAAGTACGCGTCGAGCGTGTCCGCCACCCACGCGCAGGTCACGGTGTCGAGCAGATCGGCCGCCGTGCACGCTTCCACCGCGGCGACGAGATCCTCGATGTATCCGGCCGCGAAGGTCTCCCGCCGCGGAATCATCGAGATGCCCTTCTCGAGCATGTGAATGTGCCGTCGGACGTAGTAGACCTCGCGACCGGAGCGACGTGCGCTGTGGTGCTTGCGCATCCCGGCGTAGACCGCCACGATCTCGCGCGCGAAGGCGCGTCGTCCGAAGAAGTCCGCCAGTGCCACCGCGAGAAAGAAGCGCTGCGCAACGGTACGCCGGAGCGAGCGGAACACGGTCACCGATCGATCGAACATTTCAAGACTCCACTCTCTGCGAACCGGCACGGGCGAGGACGCGGCTGACCGGTGCCACCCAGGCGCGGGACATCTGGACCGCCACCGGCCAGGTCGATCGGGACAGGAAGGTGAACAGGTACACGGACATCACGTAGGACGCGGTACTCGCCCAGGCAGCACCGACGGCCCCCCACTTCGGAACGAGCAGCAGGCACAACGCGACGGTCGCCACCGCCCCGAGCCAGTGCCTCCCCACCGAGATCCAGAGGTTCCCCTCCGCGATGATCCACTTACTCAGCACCGAGGACATGAACATGAACGGCACAGCCAGCGCCTGGATCCTCAGCAATGCCGCCGCATCCTCGTACTCGGCGCCGAACGCGATCACGACGACGACGTCCGCGAGGATGTACAGGAGCACGGCGATGGCGATGCCCGCCCACAGCGCGCCGTCGAACGAGCGCTGCAGCCTGTCCCGGTATGCGGAACCGCCACCACTGTCACGATCCTTCCGGCGCGCTTCGAGCAGGGCCGGGAAGGTCGCGGTCATATAGGCCATGGGCAGGGCCAGGCACACGTCCATCACACGCTGCGACACCGCGAACATCGCCACACCGGTGGCGCCGACGAGGATCTGGACGACGATCAGGGACGCCCGCAGGTTCACCTGCTGGGCGATACCGGAGATCAGCAGCGGAGAGGACCGCTTCCACAGGTCCACCACGTCGCGGGCACCGGGCACTGCGAACGCTCGCCCGCTGGTCACATCCCGGCGATAGCAGACCAGAACGGCGACGCTGCCGGCGAACAGTTCGGCCACGTACAGTGCCACGATCACGGTGACACCGGATCCGAGCCACAGCGCAGTACATTTCGCGGCGAAGAAGACTGCTGCCACGATGATCTTGGCGAGGGCCGGTTTCCGTGCGTTCAGCCGGGCCTGGTACCAGAGTTCGGGCGCATCGAGCACACGGCCGAACACCGCCACCGCCGCCAGCGCGACGAGAAGGAACTCGTCGACACTCGTTGCGGTGCTGCCCATGAAGCCCAGCAGGGCAACGAAATAGAACGCCACCGTGGCCTCGCGCACGATGATGATCGAGCACGTGACGGTTCCGGGCTCCCGGCTTTCGCTGTACCTCTTGATCGCCAGGCCGTACAGGCCCGCGAGTCCGATCGCGATGCCGAGACCGGCCAGGGACATGGCGTAGCTGTAGACGCCGAAGTCCTCGACCGGCAGTGTCCGGGCCAGGATCACACTCAGCAATCCGACGAACAGCAGGTTGCACACCTGCTGCAACGAGGCCCAGATTCCGTTGGAGGCAGCGCCGTCCCGCAAGCGATCACGGATTCTGCGCATCTTCGTGGCGGGGTTCGCTGCCTCCGCGTCGACAGTGTTCATCTCGTCGGATGCCGTTCAGCGCACACCGGACAGACCCACGATCACGGCTGCGCCGTGCGGCGCGCCGGATCGTGCGATCACGGACAGGCTGCGGCCCACACCGCGGAGTGATCGTTCGGCCAGCGCAGCACGCAGTACGTGGGTGCACGCGAAGTCGGCCCGGGCACGACCGGACATTCCGGGACCGTGCACGTCGAGCCAGCGGAGCGAGGCACGGTGGTCGGCCTTCTTCGAGATCGACCCGCGACTGTCCTGCTGGACATGGACGAGCGCTTCCGGTACCCAGACGAATTCGCATCCGGGTATCTGCATCGCGCGGGCGATGTAGTCCCAGTCCTGATGCTTGGGCAGCGAGTCGTCCCATCGCACGCGCTCGTGCAGTTCCCGGGAGATCAGCAGACCGCTCGTCTGGAGCGCGTGGGTGCCGAACCGAAGGCGAGGCCGGCTCACCAGATACGACGCGACGTCACCTCGCCCCTCGTACGGGCGCGACGGAATTTCGGTGACCGAACCGGCACGGTGGAAATACATACCGGTGGCGACGAGTACGCGGCCTCCGGCGGCGCGGCTCCGTGCTGCCGTCAACTGCTTCTCGATCTTCTCCGGCTCCCACCAGTCATCGTCGTCCAGGTAGGCGATGTACTCGCCCCGAGAGGCATCGGCGCCGAGATTGCGCGCGGCCGATCCGCCGATGCGCCCGGGAGTTCCGATCACCGTGACACCCCTGGCGCCGACCCGTTCCGTGACGGTGTCCAACGCCGACGGGTCGTCGACGACCACCGTGACGGTGACGGGCGCGGTCTGCGCGAGAGCGCTCTCCACGGCGCGGACGACGGACTCCCGGCCGATGGTCGGTATCACCACCGAGACAGGCATGTTCACGACTTCTCCTTCTCTCCTCCGGCCACGCGATGCCGTTCGCCCGTCGCGAGCACGTTCACGACGAGGACCATCAGAAGCACGGGTTCGACGAGATAGCGGAACGCGAGGCGTCGCGGTGATCGCGCGAGCCGGTACAGCCATTCCACTCCGCAGCGTCCCGTCCAGCGCGGCGCGAGATCCTGTGCCCCGGAAAGGTAGTCGATGCATCCGCCGACGTTCGCGACGACCTTGCCGGCGAACTCGTCGTTTCCGATGTTCTCGGCGATCCAGTACTCCTGGGTGGGCATACCGCGGCCGACCAGCACGACGTCGGCCTTGCGGACCGCCTCCTGCCAGGTCAGTCCCGTCGCCATCGAGCTCTGCGGCTCGAGCCGGTATCCGTCGAATCCCATCCACACCACGTTCGGGTGGTTCGCCTCGACCCGTTCGGCGGCGAACCGGGCGGATTCCGGTGACGCACCGATCGACACGATGGTGCGGCGCTCCCCCGACTCCAGCAGGACGTCGAGCCAGTCGGAGCTGCCGACGCGGCGGTCACCCCCGAGTTTCCGTCGTGAGGCGATCCGTGCCAGCTGCAGGATCGGCCAGCCGTCCACCAGGAAGACGCCGGCCTTCCGATACGCCTCGCGGAACCGAGAGTCCTTGAGATGCAGATACAGCGCATGGAGGTTGTAGTTGGCGATCCACAGCGGCTCACCCGCCCGGCTCGCCGATCCGATCAGATCCGCGACCTCGGCGGCGTTCATCGGATGCAGCCTGATCCCGAGCAGATCGATACGAACTTCCGGTGAATCAGTCATTGTTCGTCCCCGTTTCGGTCGTGCGACGGTCGTGGTGGGTATCCGCGGGTGCCGCGCCGTCGCCGGGACGGGCGGCGTCCGCTGTCATGAACAGCGCGGCGGCGACGACGACGAGCCCCGCGGTCTGAGGTCCGAAGAGCGCCTCGGCGAACATCGCCGCGCTCGTCCATGCCGAGAGCAGCACCGCCGAACGCTTGCCCAAGTACTTGCACAGACTCGCCACTGTCGCGGCGAACAGCGCGATCCCGAGGATCCCGGTCTGGTAAGCGAGTACGCCCCAACTGCTTTCGCCACCGGTGAGGATCCACCTGGAGACCGGTGCGCCGGCGATCCGCGCGAAGTTTCCCCCGTTACCGACACCCGCGCCGGCGAATTCGGTCAGCGCGTGCTTCATGCCCGCGACGAATCCGGCGAGGTGGTAGGTAGTGCTGTCGCCGCCGATGATGCCGAGCGGGTCGGCGAAGACGGACAACGCCTTACCGGGTCCCTTCGCTGCCGCGACGTAGGCCAGGACGAGGAGCACGGAGATCGACCATCCGGCGAGCAGACCGCCCCACACGCGCTTGGACCGCGCGTACGCGATGCCGCTGATCGATGCGATCAGAAGCATGAGGAACCCGCTCTTGGCCCCGCTCGAAATCAGGACCCACACGCACAGGGCGATGCACACGTACATGCCGGCTCGTACGGACCGGGGTCCCTGGATCGCGACGAGCGTGGCGATGATGACGACCGCGGCCGCGATGTATCCGGCATTCGTCGGCTCGACGACGAACCCGCCGGTGCGGTCGAACTGCAGGCCGAGGAACGACGTCACCGACGACAGCGAGTTGAGTGCGCCGTTCTTGTCCACATTGACGATCGACCGCCAGACGGTCGATCCGACGAGGGTCTCCGCGAGCGTTCCGATCGCCAGCACCGCGGTGCTGTACCGAACGACGGCACCGAGCAGAGCGGATCGGCGTTCGTCGCTCCACTGCGCGGTCATCGCCACGATCAGCAGCACCGTGGCGAGCGGAATGAGAAAGTTCCGCAGATACGGCAGGGTGGCACCGCCGAGGGACGTCACGTGCGCGACCACCACCAGCGCGAAGAGGCCGTACCAGATCACAGGCCGCCGGTAGGTCTTCAGGTTCGTCATCGCGGTGGGGAACATCAGCGCGATGGCAGTGACGATCGCGACCGTCTTGCTCTCGCTGATGTAGACCGGCACGAGGTCGATGTGCCCGGGCACGAACATGCCGACCGCGAAGTTCTGGAAGAACGCGAGTGCGAGCCAGAAGACGACGAACAGCTCCGCCCCGACAGCCATCGTCAGCACGGTCGCCACGACGACACAGCCCACCGCGAGGCCCATCAATGCCGTCGGGCGGAACTGGCCGACGAAGGACAGGGGTACCGCGTAGACGGCGAAGGCCGCCAGCGTCACGAACAGCAGATAGGCGAGGTTCGTCGGCACGCCGGCGTCGGCCGCGCCGCCGACACGCGCACGATGGAGCGACACGAATGGGGCTGCGGCCTCGCGTGAGCGCGGGGCCGCACCGCGCCGGAGGTCGTCGCGACGACCGATCGTCGTGGTCATTGCGGCTGCCTTCCGTTCGTCGCTGTCGTTCCGGATCCGGTCCATGTCGCCGCCACTCACGAACCGACGCCGATGTGGAGCTGCATCTCGTCCGGCCCGGTGTTCGTGAGTACCACGGTCAGCTCGGCACCGGCGGCGTCGGTCCGGAACGCCACAGCGATGGCGCCGGCACGGTCGCCGAAGCAGTCACCGACCGTGTTCTCCACACCGTCCGTGATGACGACCGCATCGCCCTTCTCCCGCGCGACGAGCACAACGGCCGTTGCGGCACCCCGGGATCCGTCCTGCGGATTTCGCGCCAGCAAGGACACCGAGTGCACGCGACCCATGGCGAACTTGTCCAACGGGAGGTTCGTGAACGTCTCCGCCGCTTCCTGTCCCGCGGCCAGAGTCACCTTGCGCGGGCCGGAACCGGCACCGCTCACGAATCCGGCACGTGTCGACTTCCCCAGGTTCGCCGCCAGTTGCACACCGGAGCCGGAGGCCTGTGTGCCGTCGCCGCCCGGACCGGTGTGACCGGTCAGGTCGTTGCCGACGACGATGCCGGTCGATTCCGGATCCGCGACGAGGCACGCAGCGGGAGAGTCGTATCCCTGGCCGTCGTCGTTCGGGCCCGAGTGTGTCACGTTGCCCAGAACCAATGTTGCGGTGCCGCCGGTGGAGTGGATGTGCGTGTCGTCGCCGGCGATCCCCTCCGAGCGTGCGCCGTTGCGCCGCAGAACGTTCGCGGTCACGACCGTCCGCTCGCAACCGGACAGCCGGATCCCGGATCGGCCGTTCCGATCGATGTTGTTGCCGGACAGAATGTTGTGCTTGGCACCTTCCGCGTGGATGCCGTAGCCCAGATTCCACTCCACCTTGTTCTGCGTGACGATGTTGTCGTTCGCTCCCGGCGGCAGGTGGATTCCGCCGGTGCCGTTCACGTTGACGTAGTTGAGCGAGACGATCGAATCGACGCACCTGGCGATCCCGTATTCCGCGTTGTCGTGGACGTTGCAGCACTCGATCCGGTTGACCCCGGAATAGCCGCAGTCGATCCCGGTACGGCAGTGCAGGATGTTGACGTCGCGGACGAGGTTCCTGCCCTCCAGCACGACGCCCTCGTGCCGGGGTTCGTGTTCGGTCCCGCGGACCGCGAGGGACAGCAGGCCGGCACCCTCCCGGAGCCGCACCACGGGATCGGTGCGTCCGTCCCCGGTGGCGATGAGACGGGTTCCCTCCTGCGGCACCCCGGTGTAGGCGAACGACCAGCTTCCGGCAAGTTGCCGCCCGGCAGGCACCACGACGGTCCCCGCCACCCGGAACCGCCCCGCGGGAAGGACCAGCGAACTCGTCGAGTGCAGCGCCTCGTTGATGGCATCGGTGTCGTCGGTCTCTCCGTCCCCGGCGATACCGAGTTCGGCGAGGTCGTCCGGTTCGACCGGCAGCGGGCGCACGACGGCGGCGTCGCCGTCCCGGAATGTACGAGAACACGTCGGGACAGTCGCGATCGCGGCTACAGCAGCGGTCAGCGCTGTACCGGAGATGGCCTGCCGACGGCTCAGACGCACGGGACTTCCTTCCTTCGGATCGCGGTGACGGTCAGCCGACGACGGCTTCCGAGACGGCCCGGCCGAGTCCGCGGTACTGCCAGCCCGCACGACGCCACCTGTCGACGTCGAGGCAGTTGCGGCCGTCCAGAACGACCTTTCGGCGCACCACGGACGCGACCACGTCGGGGTTCAGCTCACGGAACTCCCTCCACTCCGTGAGAACCAGCACCACGTCCGCGCCGGCACACGCCTCCAGCGTGCTCGTCGCGTAGTTCAGGGTCGGGAACAAGCGTCGCGAGTTGTCCATCGCCTGCGGGTCGAACACGGTGACGGCAGCGCCCTGCAGCTGGATCTGCCCGGCGACATTGAGGGCGGGCGAATCCCGTACGTCGTCGGAATCCGGCTTGAACGCGGCGCCGAGCACCGAGATCCGTGCGCCGAGCAGCGAGCCTCCCGCCGCTTCCCGGGCGAGTTCCACCATGCGACCGCGGCGTCGCATGTTGATGTTGTCGACCTCGCGCAGGAACGTGAGGGCCTGGTCGGCTCCGAGCTCACCGGCTCGGGCCATGAAGGCTCGAATGTCCTTCGGGAGACATCCTCCACCGAAACCGATTCCCGCATTGAGGAATCGGCGCCCGATCCGGGCATCGTGCCCGATCGCGTCGGCGAGGACGGTGACGTCGGCACCGGACGCCTCGCACACCTCCGCCATCGCGTTGATGAACGAGATCTTCGTCGCCAGAAACGCATTCGCCGAAGTCTTGACCAGCTCTGCCGTCGCCAGGTCGGTAACGATGAACGGGACGTCCTCGTCCAGGAGCTGCGCGTACACCTCCTTGGCGACCTCGAGCGCCCTCCCGGGACGCGCAGCGCCGACGCCCAGGACCACGCGGTCCGGATGCAGAGTGTCCTGTACCGCATAGCCTTCCCGCAGGAACTCCGGGTTCCATGCGAGATCGACATCGTCGCCGGCCGGAGCGAGCTGACGTGCCCGCGCTCGCAGTCGTTCGGCGGTGCCGACCGGCACCGTGGACTTCCCGAAGATGACGGCCGGCTCGGTGAGCAACGGCGCCAGCTGTTCGATCACCGAATCGACATAGGTCAGATCGGCCGCGAATTCCCCCTTCTTCTGGGGTGTTCCGACACCGATGAAGTGCACGTCGGCGAACTCCGCGGCCTCGGCGTACGACGAGGTGAACCGAAGCCGCCCGGCCGCGATGTTGCGCGCGAGGACCTCCTCGAGGCCGGGTTCGTAGAACGGAACCTGACCGGCTTCGAGCTTCGCGAGCTTACCGGCGTCGACGTCGACACCCAGTACCTGGTGGCCCAATTCGGCCATGCACGCGGCGTGAGTGGCACCCAGATAGCCGGTTCCGAACACGGCGATACGACAAGTCATGGCAGATACCCGACTCTTTCTGTTTCGTTCTCGAGGGATGCGGTGGGCTAGTACGCGCCGTCGCTCGCGACGACCGCCTTGACGGTCCGCGCGATGATCAGGACATCGCTCACCATCGACCAGTTCTCGACGTAGGACAGATCCAGACGCACGGACTCGTCCCACGACAGGTCGGAGCGTCCGCTGACCTGCCACAACCCGGTGACGCCCGGCCGCACGAGAAGCCGGCGCTGGACGCGACCGTCGTAGTTCTCGACCTCTCGCCGCAAGGGCGGACGCGGACCCACGACACTCATCTCGCGTCGAACGACATTGATGAACTGCGGCAGCTCGTCGATGCTGTAGCGCCGGAGGAATTTTCCGACCCGGGTGACCCGCGGGTCCTCACGCATCTTGAACAGCAGGCCCGCGCCCTCGTTGTTCTTCATCAACGCCGCGACCTGCCGGTCGGCTCCGGTCACCATCGACCGGAACTTGATCATTCCGAACGGTTTTCCGTCGAGCCCGATCCGCTCCGAGCGATAGAAGACCGGTCCCTTGCTGTCCAGCTTCACGGCCAGCGCGACGAGCGCGAACACCGGGGCCAGCACGAGCAACGCGGTCGACGCGAAGACCAGATCGAACGCGCGCTTTCCGCTGCGCTTCGCACCGTGGTAGCTGGGCTTCTCGACGTGGATGAGCGGTAGTCCGGCGACCGGGCGCATCTCCAGCCGAGGCGCCGAGACATCCACGACTCCGGTGGCGACCACCAGGTCGGCGTCGTGCGGATCCATCTCCCACAGCAGGTCGCGAATGCCGTCCGGGCCCAGTGTCTCGGTCGCGGCGACCGCGACGGTGTCGGAACCGGACGCTCGGAGCGCGTCCACGATCGAGTGCTCGTCCCCATAGACGGGAATTTGCTTGCCCGCGACCTCCATGTGATCGCCGGCGATTCCCGAGTACCGGGGCACGCAGACACCGGCGACGTGGTACCCGTCCGTCGAGTTGCGTTCGAACGTCTCGACCATCAACCGCACCGAACGCGCGCCGCCCACGACGAGGACCGAGGTCCGGAACTCACCCCGATTGCGCTTGGCGGCGACCACCTTCCGCCACAACCAACGTCCGACGAGAAGCCCGGCGAGGCCGGTCGGGAACGCGATCGCCAGATATCCACGAGCGAGCTCGAGCCGGAACACGAGCGCGATGATGGCCACCAGCCCGAACATCCGGAACGTGGCCGAGAGAATCCGCTGGTATTCGTCGTATCCGGAACCGATCACCCGACGCGAGCGGGTCCGGAACGCAGCGAGGAACGCGAGCCACAGCGCTGCGAGGCAGATCGAAATGACGACGTAATTCCATTCGGCTGCAGTCGCATTCACGAGCATGTCGCTCTGACCGAAGCGAACGACGTGCGCCAGCGTGACCGCCAGCACGACGACGAGGCTGTCGGTGACGATCAGCCTTCGTACATAGATCCGCTGCCAGGCCCGTCGCGTGCTCGCGCCGGCGGCGTGAGTCGGCGGCTGCGCCACGCCACGAGGGCCCGACCGGACAGGCTCGAGAGCCAGTCCGGTCCGCCCTTCGGGCGGTTGTTCTACCACTGTCATTGATTTGTGTCCTCCCCGTACCGGTAAGCCGTCGCCGGTTGGGCACGAGCCCACGCAACTCGCGCGACCGCCGGACTCCGCGCAACTGTTCCTCCCCAGGAATTGCACGAAATCGACGACCGGCACCAATTGCCTTACGCAGGTAGTGAGTCTCAACTATTTGTGTGCAGATTGCATCCTCTTGCGACACGACCGGCGTTTCACGTTTTGTTGCGCAGCAGATTCCAATTTGCGAGTCGGTGGCGGCGTGGGGCCGTCGGCCCTGGTCAGCCGACGACGGACAGTTGCGCAGTTCGCTTACCGACCAGTAGTTTTCGTCGGCGGAGAATGCCGCTTATGAGATAGATCACACGGGAGGAATGGATTTCGAACGACACTTCTTGATTTGGACATTCGACCAGTTCGACTGCACTCTCCGCGGCGCGACCGAAAATCGTCCCGCCGGGCCGGACCTTCGTGGACGACGGCAGCGCCGGCAGGAGGCCCCGTCGAAGGGACCGGAGGCCGGCTACTCCACCGGACCGGGATCGGGTGGTCCGATCTGGCGAGAGATGAATGTGACTGTCGGACAGAAGCCGTCGAGGACCGACCCCGACACGCGGAGGTCGCGCGACCGCCCCGGACTCTCTATACTCCGATTCGACTCCATGCCTCCCTACGATCGCCGGTTCGATCGTCGCTTCTGCCGGAGTTTTCCAATCACCGCACGAGGACGTGCACTTCGTGCTCGGCGCAGCGCGCCGGGCATCGGGCGTTCGTCGCTCGTTCCTGCGAGTTCAGTTATGAGGTAATGCCATGGGGAGTAACTACACCCACGTCCACAACACCTTCAGGACCGCCGTCGTCCCCGCCGCCGGGATGGGCACTCGTTTCCTGCCCGCCACCAAGACGGTGCCGAAAGAGCTCCTGCCCGTGGTGGATACACCGGGAATCGAGCTCGTCGCGTCCGAGGCAGCAGGATCCGGCGCGAGCCGGCTCGTCATCGTCACCGCTCCCGGCAAGGACGGTGTGGTGTCCCACTTCGTCGACGATCTCGCACTCGAGAGCAGACTGGAGGAGAGCGGAAAGTCACATCTTCTCGAAAAAGTCCGGCGTGCACCGAATCTCATCGATGTGGAGCCGGTGGTCCAGGAACGACCCCTCGGGCTCGGACACGCCGTCGGCTGCGCCGAACAGGCCCTCGACGACGACGAGGATGCCATTGCCGTCCTGTTACCCGACGATCTGGTGCAGCCCTGCGGAATTCTCGATCTGATGTCCCGGGTGCGGGCGGAACGCGGAGGTAGCGTGCTGTGCGCGATCGACGTTCCGAAGAGTCAGGTCGGTTCGTACGGAGTCTTCCACGTCGAAGAGGTTCCGGGCGTGGCCGAACCGGATGTTCTGCGGGTGCTCGGAATGGTGGAGAAGCCCGCGCTTGCCGACGCTCCGTCCACTCTCGCTGCGGCCGGCCGGTATCTGCTGGACCGCGCCGTCTTCGATGCTCTTCGCCGCATCGAACCCGGCGCGGGTGGTGAACTCCAGCTCACCGACGCCATCGCCCTGCTCATCGACGAGGGGCACCCCGTCCACGTCGTCGTCCATCGCGGGACACGGCACGACCTCGGCAATCCGGGCGGATACCTGCGGGCGTCCGTCGACTCGGCGTTGGGCAACCCCGACTACGGTCCGGGGCTTCGCCGGTGGCTCGCCGAGCGTCTCGGGCTCGAGGATTCCGCCGACCGGGTCCGGACCGCATGACGAGCGGGTCCGGATGCACGACACGACTTCCGATCGGTGGCGTGCATCCGGACCCGAGGGTCGGGTCTTCCACGTGCACGCACGCGAAAGGAGGCCCGCAGCACGTTCTACGGACCTGTTCGTGACACCGACGGGCACCTCCGGTCGGAGTCCGCTAAACTGTCGGACGTCGCCGCAAGGTGACGGGTGCGTCTCCGTATGTCCTCCCCGACAACATGGAGTTACTGCACAGCCCCGCCCGGCTCCTCCCCTTTTGCCGGCGGGGCTTTCCCGTCTTCCGGCACCGCCGTGCTCACACGACGCCGAGCGCACTCAGCACGAATGCAACCACCCAGTCGAAGATCTCCTGGGGCCCAATGACACTCGATCCGGTGGACGGCACCCGAGGAGACTCCTCGGCCGCATGAGCGGGAGCCGCTGCCGCGGTGATGGCCGCGAGGACGACCGCGGAGACGACCGCGGTTCTCATTCGACCAGATGTCACTTCGACCTCCGTTGCATTCACTTTCGTTGTCGCCGGGGCCCGTTCGACGAACCCCGGTCTGTGACGACCGGGGTTACCCCTCGCAAGCCCGGTCGGCACAGCCCGGGAGCGGCGAGACCGACTCGGCCGGATCGTTGATCGATCCGGCCGAGGGATCCCGCCACCCTGTCCCCGACTGGGACTACCGTAGCACAAAACCGGTCAAACGGTTTTTTACCATCATGTGACATTTTTTCGGCATCTTTCGGGCTTTTCGGACACCACAAGTGTCGGCGAGCCGTAACGCCCCTGTTCGGCGGGCTGTTCTATAGTCGCCGCCGAGCGGCTTCGAAGATTCGTTCACAGGACAACAAGGGAGGCCCAGACGATGGCCGGGGGTACGCATGCGGGCGAGGCACGTCCCGTTCTGGGATTCGAGTCGACTGTGCCGCGCCGCTTCGTGCACCGCCGGTCGGTCGCGGAAGTCTTCCTCACCGACTGCGTAGCCACGGACACGGTCGATCACTTCACCCTCGGTGCGCAATGGCCACGATCGCACAGCTTCTATCGGTCGCACAACGGTCGCTACGACACGATGCTGATGGTCGAAACCCTGCGCCAAGCGACGATCTACCTGGCGCACACCAGGTATCGAGTGCCCCTCGGTCACCCGTTCGTGATGCACACCCTGCGCGTGGACGCCACACCACACGCTCTGTCGATCGACGACCGGCCGGCCGAAGTGACGATCGAGGCGCAGGTCGGCGACCACTTCTACCGGGGCAACATGCTCGCGCGCTTCTCGGTCACCTACGTCTGCCGCATCGGCGACAACGAAATCGGGCGCGGTTTCGGCACCGCGAGTGTATTCACTCCCGCTGCGTACGCCCAACTTCGTTGGGGTGGTTCGGGTCCCCGAGCAATCGGCACGCCGGTCCGTCCCGAGCCGATGTCCGGCAAGATGGTCGGGCAGTTCCGTTCGGAGGACGTGGTCCTCGGAACGGAGCACGGCCCGAACCGGTGGACACTGCGCGTGGACGACGAGCATCCCATCCTCTTCGACCACCCGAGCGACCACATTCCGGGCATGCTCGTTCTCGAAGCTTTCCGGCAGGGGGCTCGCGCGGCGCTCGCCCTGCCGCACGCGGACATCGAGTCCGTCGAGGTCACGTACCACCGATTCGCCGAGAACGACGCGAACGCCACGGTGTCCGCCGAGCCCGATCCGGATGACCCTTACACAGTTCGCATTTCGGTCGAGCAGTGGGGACAGCACATCGCCAGCGGCCGGGTGCGCCTCCTATCGGACGGTTTCCGGTGACGGCACGATCGTCGTCACGACGCGGCTGCGGACCACCGTGCGTTGCGGATGGTTGCGATCTTCCAGTGCCGGTCGGCCGGCATGAGGCCCGGCAGCATCAGCGACCACATCTCGTCCAGTCGCTGCTCGAGGTCCTCCCGCCCGGTCAGGACGTTCGAGACCAGCTGCACTCCGGTGAACGCACCGATTCCGAAACGTGCGAGAACGTCGGGCTCGATGGTGTCGAGAAGGTCACCTTCGGCGCGGGCTCGGTCGGAAAGTCCCTCGTACGCTCTGATCCAACCGAGATACGGCTCTGCCGGTCCGGCGACCGCACTCAGTTCCAGGGTCAGCCGGATACCGGCTCGCACGATGGGGTCGTGCACCATCTGATGCCCGAATTCGTAGCTGAGCATGACCATCTGCTCGAGGGCGGAACTACCGGTTGCAGCGATCGCGTCGACGGAGGCGATGGAGATGCGGTGCTGTTCTCCGATGATGGCCTGCGCCAACTCTTCTTTCGACTTGAAGTGGAAGTAGAGGGCGCCCTTGGTGGTGCCGGCGATCTCGACGATTGTGCCCAGCGTCGATCCTTCGAAGCCTTTCTGTTCGAAAGCCTTTGCCGCGCCCATCAGGATCTGTTGTCTGGTTGCCTTCGCCCGAGCCTGCCTGACCACGTTCGCTCTGCCCCTAACCGACAAGTGAGATGAATAGTGACGGAATTTGCTGACAACCCCGCTTCCGACCGGTCACAGAACACCATAGCCCGATCCGACCCCCCCGGATCGGTACCGCCTGCGCCGCGAATCGTACTCTTCGGCGCGACCGGATTCATCGGGAGCGCAGTACTCGAGGCCCTGACCAGTGCGGGGGCAGACTTTACCGCAGTGGCACGGCGGCCGGACGCGGTTGCCGAGTCGGCTCCGCGTGTCGTCGCGGCGGATCTCACCGATCCGGCGAGCCTGCCGGGCGCGTTGACCAGCGCGGATGTGGTCGTGCACGCCGTCTCCTATACCGGTGGCGACCCCGAACAGGCCGACGCGGTCAACCGGATCGGCACCGAGCACCTGGTCGCCGCCGCCCGCGAGCGCCGCGTGCCGCTGATCTACGTCAGCACGGTCGGCGTGTACGGATCCGGACCGCACCGCGGGATCGTCGAGGGCACTCTGGACCCGAACCCGGTATCCGTTCTCAGTATCAGCCGGCTCGCTGCCGAGAAGGCCGTGCTCGACTACGGGGGGACGGTGGTCCGGGTCGGTTTCGTGTACGGACCCGGCGACCGCTGGTTCGCCCCCGGCCTGGCGTACATCCTCGCCCGTCTCGGTGCGTGGGTCGACGAGGGCCGGTCGGTGCTCTCGCTCATCGGCGTCGGCGACCTCGGCCGACTGCTCGCGGCACTCGCGCGGCAGGCACCGCCGCTCCGGCCCGGCGGCACCGTGCTGCACGCGGCGTATCCCGAGCCGCGGCCGGTGCGGGAGATCGCGGCCGAACTCGCGGCCGGCGGTGCGTTCCCCCTACCGGAGGCGAGCCTGACTTTCGACGAGGCCGTCGCACGCGCACCCGAACTCGGACTGTCCGAACGCAACATCGATCTGGCCGGGCACGACCACCACTACGACTCGACTCGCATCTGGGAGACGACCGGGCTCCCCGTTCCGGACGAACGTCCCCGGCTGAGCTTCTGACGGACGCCGCCCCTCCCGCCCCGTGCGCGATTTTGGTAGCGGCCGCTACCGAAATCGCGCACGGGAGGGGGCTGCGGCGCCGGTCAGTACGCGCCGTCGCTCGCGAGGACCGCCTTGACGGTCTTCCCCACGATCAGCAGATCCTGCACCATCGACCAGTTCGACACGTAGAACAGATCGAGCCGGATCCGGTCGGTCTCGGACAGGTCGGATCGTCCCGAGACCTGCCACAACCCGGTGATGCCGGGGCGGACGAGCATCCGGCGTTCGACGAAGCCCGGCACGTCACCGCCCTCGCCGGGTGTCAGTGGGCGGGGACCGACCATGCTCATCTCGCGCCGGAGGACGTTGAACAGCTGCGGCAGCTCGTCGAGGCTGGTACGGCGGATGAAGCGTCCGACACGGGTGATCCGGGGATCGGCCGAGGACTTGAAGAAGGTCGCGTCGTCCTGGCCGACGTCCGCGCGGATCTCGTCCTGCAGCCGGTCCGCGCCGACCACCATCGAACGGAACTTCCACATCCCGAACATCTCTCCGTTCAGGCCCACCCGCTGCTGACGGTAGAAGACGGGACCGCCGTCGCCGAGTTTGATCGCCACCGCCACGGCCAGCATGACCGGTGAGAACACGAGGAGCGCGATCGTCGCGGACACGAGGTCGAACACCGTCTTCGCAGCCCGGTTGGAACCACGGAACTGCGGTTCCTCGACGTGCATCAGGGGAAGACCGCCGACAGGCTTGATCGCCAGACGCGGCGCGGCGACGTCCATCACCGCCGGCGCGACCGCAAGGTCGACGCCGTAGGGCTCGAGTTCCCACGCGAGGTCGCCGAGATCGGCGCTGCCCCACTGGCCGCTCGCCGCGACCGCGACGGTGTCCGCGCCGGTGAGTTTGACCGCGCGGAGAACTTCGGTTTCGTCGCCGAGCAGCGGGATCTCGCGGCCCCCGATGGTGACCGTCTGGCCGTGCTCTCCGGAGTAACCGGGAGTGCACACACCGACGACGCGGTAGCCGGCGTCGGCGTCACGGTCGAAGGACTCCACCATGGCCTGCGCGGCGCGCTCGCAACCGACCACCAGGACCGAACTCTGGAACCGGCCGCGCTCGCGCAGCCGCTCGAGGTGCTGCCGCCACCACCAACGGGAGGCCAGCAGTCCGAACAAGCCCACAGGCAGGGCGACCGCGAGATAGGCACGTACAAGGTCGAGTTCGACGAGAAGCGCGAGGATTGCGAGACCACCGAAGAACTGCATCGTGGCGTAGGTGACGAGGCGGTACTCCTCGAGGCCACTACCGGTCACGTTCTGGTCGCGGGTGCGGTGGAACGACAGGGCGAGAAGCCAGATCGCTGCAACCGCGACGGACAGGATGGTCTCGTCGAGGACTTCGGACGCCGTGAACGACGTCCGAAAATCCGAGTTCCCGAATCGAATCCATTGCGCCAGTGCGACCACCGCGATGACGACGCCGACGTCGGACAGTCGCAGCCATCTCGCGTAGGCCACCTTCCACTGGCGCCGGTTGCTTCGCCAGCCGGGGTCCGATGCCTCCGCGGTCGGTCGGATCGCGATCGGATCCGTCAGTTCACCGGGACCGGCGTCATTCGTAACGTCCATCTTCGGTTATTCCCCCACGCACTCCCCTTCAGGCCCCCGACGCGATCGAACAGAACAGTTGCCGCACCCTCGGTGCGGCGGGCGGTAGCTCTTCCGAGCCACCGCGGCACGAATGCTTGCATGCTGAGGTGCACGAAAAACCTTACAGTGCAGGAGATCACACGCTCTCGCTGCCGATCACCCCGGTTTTCACCCCCTATTCCCACGCAGGACGCCCATCCGCTCCCCACGCGCCCCGGGTGAATTCACCCTCGAATCACCCTTGACACCCCGCATTTTCGACCGCCGATTCGAACGAGGACACGCCGGAGCAGACGTCGAACTACGACGCGATAGAGAATCGAGATCCCTCGGTACCGGGCGTCGGAGATGCGGAACGACCGGTAGAAAACTAAAGGTGGTGTCGAAATTCCTTGCTCGCCAAGGGTACCGGGATCATCCGAGCGCGAGCATCAACACTCGAACCGGACGCTCCCGATACCCCGGCTGCCATCCCCCAGGCCCATCGGCGTGCGTGCGATCCACCAGAAGAGGAGAACCTGCACAAATCCGCACCCCCGGACTCACCCCATCACCAATGGGACGAAGCTACCCCACCAACTGTGTGCAATCAAGGTGCAAAAACATCGGCAATCGTGACCCACGTCACCGATGATTCGGCGGGTGTTCGCCGTCAGTTTCCGACCCATGCAACGATTTCGGCGCGGAACCGTTCCGACGAGAGGTCCGCGGTCGAACCTGCCGACGGGCGCGGAACCCGATCGATCTCCAGAATGCAGTCGGCAACCGCCTCCCAGCGGTCCTCGCGGAAGCACAGGCCGTCGACTCCCTCGGTCAACCACTCCGACGCACCCCCGAGGCTGTTCACGATCACCCGGGCGCCGGCGGCGCGGGCCTCGACCGGCATGATCCCGAAGTCTTCGATCGCCGGGAAGACGTACACGAGCGCCCGTTGATACAGGGTGTACAGCAACGCATCCGACGGACGGCGCAGCACCCGTACCGGAACCCGCGCCGATTCGGCGAGCTCGCGCAGCCGTGCTTCCTCCGGCCCCGATCCGGCGATCACCGCGGGCAGCCCGGCCCGCTCCGCGGCACGGATCACCCAATCCAGTCGCTTGTACGGAACGAACCGGGACGCTCCGAGGACGAACGAGTCCGGCAAGCTCGCCACCAGCGCCGATTCCTCGTCGTCGAGTTCCGTACGCCAATCCGCGACGGCGGTGATCCGCCGCGTGTCCACCGGCGGGAACACGACCCGCGCGTCCACGTCCCACGCCTTCTCGATCCGGCGGCGCACGAAGTCGCTGTTCGCCGCGAAACGCGCACCTTCACGGGCACGGCGTCGATCGATCCCACGCAGGACCGGCGATGCCAGCCGCGCCGCGGGCGACGTGCCACGTTCGTCGAGTTCCGGGGTCCACAGGTAGCGCGCCGGCGTGTGAACGTAGACGTACTTGCGGAATTCGGCGGGCGGCGTGCGGAACGAGACGTGGTGCGCGAAACAGTGCGAGCTGACCAGGGCGAAGTCGTAGTCGCCCGGACGGCCGCGCCACACGAACGGCATGGCCGGCAGCGCCAGGGCCTTGCTCCGCCGCAGCGGGGTGCGCGCGAGCGCGCTCTCGACGACGGTGCGGCCCGGGTATCGGTCGGCGTTGTCCCACAGGCACAGCACGTCCGCGTCGGGGAAGCAGCGAACGAACTCGTCCAGAACCTTCTCCGAACCGCCGTCGCGCTCGATCCATTCGTGTACCAGAACTCCAGGCATGGCAAATCCCTTCGGAGCCGACGACATCCCTTCGGGGCCGACGACACGGCCACGGCCGGTTACCTTAGGCCGAGACAACCCCGATCCGGTAACGCCGGAGGTCCCGGGCCCGATCGAATACATCGTGAGATCAACAGGATTCGACCCGACGCCGCGATCGGGCATGGAGATTTCACCCCCAGAATCACCCTCGGAGGACTTGGAGAATCACCATGGGCGTGCAATATCCGACCTGGTTCGGTCCGGACGATCTGCCTCTGCTGGGGACCGTCCACGTTCCGGACTCGGGCCGGGCACGTGCCGCGGTGGTGCTGTGCCCACCGCTCGGGAAGGAACACGTCGACACCTACCGCGGCATCAAGGCCCTCGCCGAGTCCCTCGCCGACCGCGGTCTGCTCGCGGTACGGTTCGACTACGCCGGAGCCGGTGACTCGGCGGGTGCACAGGACGACCCGGACGCGGTCACGGGGTGGCTGCGCAGTGTCGTCGAAGCGGTCGGGTCGGCCCGTGCCACCGGTGCCTCGTCGATATGCCTCGTCGGGTTGCGGTCCGGGGCGTTGATCGCCGCCGCAGCAACTGCGACGGAGGCGATCGACTCGATGGTGCTGTGGGACCCGATCCTGTCCGGCCGCAGCTACCTGCGTGAGCAGCGTGCCCAGTACACGTTGAGCATCGGCGCGGACGATCCGTCCGATCCGCGAGTGTCGATCCTCGGTGGTGTTCTCGACCCGGCCGCCGTGTCCGCGCTCGGCGCGCTGAAGATCGACCCGGCGCGCCTCGCCGGCGTCCGCACGCTGCTGGCGGTTCGTACCGCCGTGGCCGACACTCCGGCCGTGCGCTCGCTCGCCGGCGCCCTCGACGGTGACGAGGTCACCCTCGTCGACCACGAGGCGTTCACCACCCCGGCCAGCTTCCATGTCGCGCTGCCCACCGGGCACATCCGTGAGATCGCGGATTGGATCGCCGCGGGTGCCCCCGCCGCCGACACCGAGGTCCGGCTGAAGGTGCGCGACCGGGCGCAGGTCGCGTCGGCCCCCGACGGCCGCCCTGTCGTCGAGACCCTCGAGGAACTGGGGCCGAACGGACTCTTCGCGATCCGCACGCACGCTACCGGTGGAGACGGGTCGACGCATCCCACCCTCCTGTTCCACGCGACCGCGTACGAGCATCGCGTCGGGCCGGGCAGGTTGTGGGTCGAGATCGCGCGGTCGCTCGCCGCGGACGGGGTGTCGTCGGTGCGGTACGACCGGCGCGGCACGGGCAACACCGGCGTCGTCGACCCCGACCATCCCGTGGCCCTGTACTCCGACGACTCGGACCGGGACGCCCGCGACGCCGCCGGCGCGGCGGTCGCCGACCCGCGCGATCTGGTGATGACCGGGTTGTGTTCCGGCGCCTGGTATTCCGCGGCCGTCGCGTTGCGGGTGCGGCCGCGCGCGGTGATCCTCACCGACCTGATCCTGTGGTCGGTGTATCGGCGGCGGTCGCTGCGCGAACAGCTGGCTCCGGGGATGCCCGCGGGCGACGGGGCCGGTGGCGACGCGTCGGCGCGGGCGCGGATCAAGGCGCTGCTGCAGCGGCACCTGCCGTACCCGATGTGGCGGCTGCTCGGCCGGTTCGGCGTCACGCAGGTCCCGGAGGTGCTGCTCGAGGCGCTGCGCAAGGCGGGGGTTCCGACCACTGTGATCCTGTCCGCCGAGGACCACGCGTGGTTCGTCGGCCAGCGCGGCGAGGAGGGCCTGCGGCGGCTGCGGCGGCGCGGCGGCGATCCGGAGATCCACGCCGTCGGGTTCGGCGACCATCCCGCGCTCCACCGCGACCTGCGCGAGCGGATCCGGACGGTGACCACCGAGACGGTGCTGCGCCGCTTCGGGATCCCCGTGGACACCGAACGCACCGCGGACACCGGACGCACCGCGGAGGCACTCCGGTGATCGGTCTGCTCGCCGTCGGGATTCCCGCCGCGGCGGTGCTGTTCGCGCTGCTGTACCGGCGGCCGCAAAACGGGCTGTTGCTCGTCGCCGCGTTGACGCCGCTGCACGGCCTGCTGACGATCCTGCCCGGTGGACCGTCCCTGACGGGATGGAAGGAGGGTGTGCTCGTCCTGACGCTGCTCGCCACGTTCGTCACCCCGAACCGCGACCGGACGATGCCGCCGTCGATGCCGTGGTGGCCTGCCGCGGTCGTGTGGGTGGCGATCGGAACACTGTCGGCACTGCTCGTGTCCGGTCCGGCCGCCGTCACCGCGCTGAAGGTCACCTACTTCTACCTGATCATCCCGATCATCCTGTGGCGCGCACCCTTCGACGCCCGCGACCGCGACCGGCTCGTCACGATCCTGATGGGCACGGCGGCGGTCGGCGCGGTCGTCGGCCTCGCGCAGCAGGTCGTCGGGGCGGACCGGCTGGTCGCGCTCGGCTACTCGTACGACGAGCACATCCGCACGACCGGGGGCATCCTGCGCAGCTTCGGCACGTTCACCGGACCGTTCGCGTTGGGGCTGTTCGTGATGATCGGCCTCATCGTGGGCGGCGCGGTCGCGCTCGCGGATCCGCGGCGGCTGCGCAACTCCCTGTTCCTGTGGGCGACGCCGGTGATGTTGCTCGGCATGGGTGTGACGATCGTGCGCGCCTCCTACATCGGGTTGGCGGCGGCGTTGCTGTGGCTGGCGATTCATCGCCACCGAGTGTTGTTGGTGCTCTTCGGTGCCGGTGCCGTCGCGCTTCCGGTCGCGCTGCTGTTCGTGCCGGGTTCGGTGACGTCCGCGTTGTTCTCGTCGTCGAGCCTGGGTGAGCGCGGGGACGGCTGGGCCGACACCGTCTCGTCCTTGTTCGTGCATCCCTTCGGGCAGGGTCTGGGTGCCACCGGGGCCGCCGCGGACAAGGCCGCCGAACTCGCCGATCCGCTGTATTCGACGCTGTCGCTCGACGCGGCGATCGCGCTCGGCCGGATCCCGTACCAGCCGGACAACTACTACATGAAGCTCATGGTCGAACTCGGGCCGATCGGGCTGTGGATCTTCGGTCTGCTGCTGGCGTCCGCGGCCGTGTCGACGCTGCGGGCCTCGCGACTGCTGCGCGGCCAGGACTCGGCGCTGGCACTGGGCGTCAGCGCGTCGGTGATCGCTGCCGCGGTGGCGTCGACCGTGTCGACCTATTTCGAAATCTTCCCGCTGGACGTCTACTTCTGGCTACTTCTAGGAATCGTCGGATGCGCTCTCACACAACAACTCTCGCCTCGAACGGAACCCGGATCGGATTCGGGGCCCTCGCGCTGCGCCCCGGCGGCAGCGGGGTCCAGACCTACGCTCGCGAGCTCTTGAACGCGCTCGCCCCGAAGCTCGGGGCGGCCGGCCTGCGGGCGGTGGTGCAGAGCGATGCCCGCGCCGAGCTGCCCCGGCAGGTCACGCCCGTCGAACGCCCGGTGTGCGACGGGGCGCAGCGTGTCGCCTGGGGTCTGGTCCCGCTGCGCGACGTCGATTTGTTCCACGCGCTCGACGTCGATCTTCCGCTCGCCCAGCGCGGCCCGACCGTGTCGACGTTCCACGACCTGTCCGTCTTCGACGTGCCGTGGGCGTTCGGCCGCGGACGCGCCGTCGGGGAGCGGCGTCTGCTGCGCCGGGCGATGCGTCGCGCCGACGTCCTCGTCGCCGTCTCCGAGTTCACCGCGGACCGGCTGCGCGCCCACTGCGGACGCGAAGCCCGCGTCACTCCCCTCGCGCCCGCGCCCTGGGCGGTCCCGCCCGGTGCCGCGGAGGTCGCCGAGGTCCGCGCGCGGTTCGGGCTGCCCGAGCGGTTCGTGCTGCAGGTCGGCACCGTCGAACCCCGCAAAGACGTCGCGCTGGTCGCCGCCGCGTGCCGGCGGCTCGACGTGCCCTTCGTGCTCGCCGGTTCCGGATCGACCGGGCCCGGCAAGCCCGCCGGCGCTCACGGTCTCGGCTACGTCGCCACCACCGACCTGCCCGCGCTGTACGCGGCGGCGACCGCCGTCACCTATGCCTCCACGTACGAGGGGTTCGGGTTACCACCGCTCGAGGCGATGGCGTGCGGAGGCGCTGTCGTCGCGAGTGCCGTCGGCGGGTTGCCGCAGGCTGCACGCGACGGCGCGGTGCTGGTCACCGAACACACCGAGGACGCGTGGGTCCGGGGCCTGCGCGAGGTGCTCCTCGATCGCGATACCCGCCACGCGCTGCGCAGTCGGGCGGTCATCACCGCCGCGGCCTCGACCTGGGACCGCACCGCGGAGCTGACCCTCGACGCCTACCGCCACGCCGGGCTGCGGATCTGAGGTAGCGATGGGCAGGCACACACGACCGGACGACCTCGGCGAGCCCGGGGTCGCGCAGAGCTTCGCGACAGAGTCGGCGGTCGCGCAGAGCTTCGCGACAGAGTCGGCGGTCGCGCCGTCCTTCGCCACCCGGTCGAGTGCCGGACGGCACGCCCGGCTCTGGGACACCGCATCGTGGTCCGCGCTGGGCAGCCCCAGCTACGGGACCGGCCAGGGCAGTGTCCACGGCGACGTCGCCGCCGAGACGGTCGTGCTGCAGCGGATCGCCGCGAAGATTCGCGAGGACACGATCCACGAACCGCAGACCCCCGAACTCGACGCGCGCGACGCCCGCCGCAACACGATCACGATGCTGGGCAGCCGCGTCGCGGTCGCCGCGATGGGCTGGACCGGATCGATGATCGTCGCCCGCGCGCTGTCACCCGACGACTTCGGCAAGTTCTCGTTCGTCTTCGGTCTGCTCGGCCTGCTGTCGGTCGTCACCGATCTCGGTGTCGGCCGCGTGGTCCTCGCGAAGCTCGTCGAGTGCAACCCGTGGGAAGTGTCCTACGTGACGACGGCGTTCATCGCGCTGCGCGCCGCGCTGGGCATGCTCGGTCACCTGCTGGCGATCGCCTACGTGCTGGTGATGGGTTATCCGTCGGATGTGGTGTGGGCGACCGTGATCGCCGGTCTCGTCGTCGTGGTCGCGACACCCAGTCACGCACTGACGGTGATGTACCAGAGCCGATTACGGATGGCGTACGTCGCGGTCGCCGAGACACTCGGCCAGCTCGTGCAGCTCGTCTGCACCGTCGCCGCCGTACTGTTCGCCCCCGTGCTGCTGGTGCTCGTCGTGCCGGCGGTGATCAACGAGATCGTCGCGATCGTCGTCAAGATCCGCGGCGTGCGAAACGGTATCGCCGGTCCTGTACCCGCGGCCCGCGCCCAGTTGTGGCGATGGCGCGAGATGCTCGCCGAGGCCGTGCCGTTGAGCATCGGCTTCGCGCTCATCACGATCCTGTCGAAGATCGACGTGCTGATGATCGGCCGCATGGACTCGTTCGACGCCGTGGGGCTCTACACCGTAGGCTACAAGTTCGCCGACCTCCTCGGGATCGTCGCCTCGACCGTCGTCGGTCCCGTCACCACCCTGCTCGTCGCGACGTGGCCCGGGGACACCGAGCGATTCCGCGGCCGCACCCGCGAGGCGGCGATCCTCCTGACCGTGCTCGGTGCGGTCGCCGTCGCCGCGTTCTGGCCGGTCGCACCGGCATTGATGGATCTGCTCTACGGTTCGCGTTTCGCCGAAGCCGCCGACGCCGGCCGGTTCCTCGTGCTCGGCAGCGCCCTGTCCATGCTCACCGAACTCGGATTGATGGTGCTCGTCTCCACGTCCCGCCACCGCGTCTATCCGTGGGTCGCGCTCGCCGGCCTGGCCGCGAACATCGCGCTCAATCTGGTCATGATCCCGCGGTGGTCGTACTTCGGGGCGTCGATCGCAACACTCGTCACCGATCTGGTTCTGCTGACCGCCATCTGGATCGTCGTCGCCCGCACGGTCCCGGTCCATCGGCTGTTCCCGGCCGGTGCGGTCGTCGGTGTCGCGATCCTCGGCTTCGCGGTGACCGTGTGGGCGACGCTGCTGACCGACCGCTTCCACATCCCGTGGATCGTGACCGCCGCGGTCGCACCCTCACTCGTCCTCGCGGGCATGCAATTCCTGCCCGTTGCCGGAAGAATCCGGCTCGTCCATCTCCTGAAGTCCAGGTAGCACACGTGAATTACCGACCCCCTTCCACGCGGCGCCGCGTCGTCTTCGTCACCCACACCGCCCAGGTGTCCGGGGCCGAACTGGTCATGCTGCAACTGGTGCGGTGCGCCCTCGACGAGGTTCGCCCGGTCGCCGTCGCCTGCCCCGACGGGCCGCTGCGGTCGCGACTGCCGGCCGAGGTCGACATCCTGCCCATCCCCCGGCTCGGACCGCAGGGCGAACGCGGGCTCGCCAAGGCCGCGGCGGTCGCCCGGATCGCTGCCGACTGGCTGCGTACCGGCCGGATCCTCCGGGCGGCACTGCGCGGACGCGAGGACACGGTGATCGTGAACTCGATGTTCGCGTTGCCCGCCGTCGCGCTCGCGCGGATACCCGGCGCGGTGTGGCTCGTGCACGACACCCTGTCGAGTGCCGAGCAACGAGGGATCGTGCGGTTGTCGCGCCGCGGAATCGCCCGCGCCGTCGCGGTTTCGGAGCCGACGGCCCGGCCGCCCCGAGAGCTGGGAATCCCCGTGACGGTCGCGCATCTCGGTGTCGAGGTTCCCGACTTCAGGGTCTCCCCGGACGTCGCGGCGCCCCCGGTGATCGGCATGATGGGTGCGCTCACCCCGTGGAAGGGACATCGGGTGCTCCTCGACGCGGTGTCCCGCATGCCGGGGGTCCGACTCGAGATCGCCGGTGAACCCTTTCCCGGCGACGAACCGTACGCCGAGGAACTTCGCAGGCGTGCAAGCGAACCCGACCTCGACGGCCGCGTCGCCTTCCTCGGCCGCGTCGAACCCCTTCCGACGCTGCGTACCTGGGACGTCGCCGTGTCCGCCAGCACCTCCCCCGAAGCGGGCCCGCTGGTGGCGCTCGAGGCGATGAGCGTGGGCGTGCCGATGGTCGGCACCGATCACGGTGGCACGTCGGTACTGCTGGGAGGCGGTGCGGGACTTCTGGTTCCACCCGGTGATCCGGATGCGCTCAACGCGGCACTCCACCGGATACTCACCGACGACGGCCTGCGCCGGTCGGTCACGGAGACCGCCCGCCGCCGCGTCGAGGACAACCACGACCGCACGACCACCGTCCCCCGGATGCTCGAGGAGTTGCTGCGTGCCTGAGTCGTTCCCCCGCCGCGCCGTCGCCGGGACGATCGCCGCGCTGACCACGGTGGTGCTCACCGCGACGGCCTGCTCCCCGGACCCGCTGCCGTGCGACCCGACGGTCACCGCCGACAGTCTCGGGATCGCCACCGGGTCCGGCCTCGACGCGATGCCCGCCGACCGTCTCGAGCGGTATCTCGACCTCGTCGAGGCGTCCGGCGCCCGCTGGATCCGCTTCGACGTGGACTGGTCGACGATCGAACCGGAACGCGGCCGGAGCGATTGGAACGGTGTCGATCGGGTCGTGGCCGCGGCCACCGAACGCGGATTGCAGGTGCTCGGTCTGATCACCAACACCCCCGCGTGGGCACGCGTCGACGAGGCGGGGGACGACTCGCACGGCCGTCCCTCCGATCCCGCCGAGTTCGGCAGATTCGCCGGTGATGCCGCGGCCCGGTACGCGGGTACGGTGCGCCACTGGGAGATCTGGAACGAGCCGAACCTGACGCAGTTCTTCACGCCCGCACCGGATGTCGAACAATACGCGAAGCTTCTCTCCGCCGCGGCGGCCACGATCCGGGCCGCAGCACCGGAGGCGGTGATCGTCACCGGCGGGTTGTCCCCCGCCACCGACGACGGTACCGACATCAGCCCCACAACGTTCCTCGACAAGCTGTACGGCCTGGGCGTCGAAGACGACTTCGATGCCGTGGGCATGCATCCGTACAGCTATCCGGCACTGCCCTCCGACGCGGGAACGCGGCGCTGGAACGCCTACTACCGCATGCGGAACCTGCACGCCGTCATGGCGGATCACGACGACGGGGACACCCGGATCTGGGCCACCGAGTTCGGGGCGCCGACCGGTTCGGGCGAGGACAGCGTGTCCCCCGACGAGCAGGCCGAGATCCTGGGCGACGGCATCAACGAGCAGCGCCGGCTGCCGTTCGTCGACAAACTGTTCGTCTACAGTCTCGTCGATCGCGGGACCGATGCCGCCGACCGCGAGCAGAACTTCGGCATCGTCGATCACGATCTCGATCCGAAACCCGCGATGGACGTGGTGCAGCGCGCCGCATCGAGCCCGGGGTGCATCTGAAGCCGTTGGCGGTCAGTGTATTTCGATTACGGATCGAAGCGGGCGGATCCGGTCGGCGGCGCGGTCGGCGACGTCGAGCGTCCACCGGTGCAACGGCCGGCCCCGCGGGGTGGCGGTGACCGTGACCGCGTCGTATCCCCCGTTGGCCCAACGGGATTTGAATTCCGAGGTTCCGAGCAGGTAGTCGAATCGGGTGATGCCCAGATCGTCGTGATGATCGGCGAGCCACCGATGCAGCAGGTGTCCGGGTCGGAGGTGCGCAACGCCGGGATCGAACCGGGCCATCCACATCTCCGCGGTGCTGCCGGTGCGGAACATGATCTCGTGCGCGACCCAGCGGTCGCCGACGATCAGGCCCGCGACGAGCAGCGACCCGGCGCGCGCTTCGGCCTCCAGGAACGGCCGGGTGAACGCTGCGATCGGCGGGGCACAGAAGTCGACGCGGCCGCTGTCGGCGTCGGCGCGGGCGGCGACGCCGGCGATGTCCGGCCATCGCCGGGCAAGATCCGCCGGTTCCGTGACGACCTCGACGGACGCCGGGGTGCCGGCCTTCTCCAGCGATCGTTCGATGCGCCGGAGCGCCTTGAGGGTTTTCTTTCCGCGCAACGCAGCCGCAGTCTGTCCGGGTTCGAGATCGATGGTCAGGCAGTGATCGTCGATGTATGCGTCGACGTGCCAGCAGTTCGATCTGCGGAGGGCCACGATGAGGGGGTCCGTCGATTCCAGATGTGTCAGTTGCAGCGGAATCCGCCGGGTGGCGAGGGCCTCGACCAATTCGTTCAGCGCGTCGTCGTCCTCGGCGAGCACCCCACCGATGGTCGCGAGACCGTGCCCGAGAACCCGGTACGCACGGACACCGAGACGGCTCCGGCTGTGCAGCGGTGCCACCGCGACGAGACGTCCGTGGCGGCGGACAGCGCACACCGCGAGGCGTCCGCGGCCGAGGGCGCGGAACCACGTCAATGCGTAGGACGGACGGGTCGCCACCCGGTGCGGGATGCGCGTGGTCAGGTCGTGCCAGTCGTCCAGGATCGTCTCGATCGTGGACTCGTCGTGGATCGCGAACGTCATCGAATCATCCCGACGAGGGTCGCTGCACTGCCGCCGGTTCGCGTCTGCCGACAGCCGCGTACGAAAATCGTCGGCAAATACCGGCCGCACGGCCCCTCATGTCGATACATTCTTCCCGATGGCTCTGTTACTGCTGTTACCACTGTGACGGGTGGTAACCGTTGTCACCGATGCCCTCGCCGGGGTATCGGTCCGGGACGCTCGTAGGTTACAGGCCGCGGCTCGTGCCTGCGCACGCCCGGGTACCGCCAGACGTCCGGACACCGGACGTGACCGGAAGAAGGTATCGCCGTGCGACATTCACGCCTGTTCCGATCCGCAGTGCCGGTGCTCGTCGCCGGATCCCTCGCCGCCACCGTCGCGTGCGCTCCGCCCGTACCGCCTCCACCGACCGGCTGCACCACCTCCGACCTCGGCATTTCCGGTGGCGCACCCATGCTGGGTCTCTCGGATGCCGACCTCACCCGGGAACTCGACGCCATGTGGAACACGGGAATCCGCTGGCTGAGATTCGACATCGACTGGTCCGTCGTGGAAGCCACCCGAGGACAACATAACTGGTCTGCGATCGATCGGCTTGTCGACCGGGCCCGTGCCCGCGGACTGAATCTGCTCGGCATCGTCACCTACACCCCGGCCTGGGCCCGGGTGGCCGGCACCTCCGATTCGCACGGCCGGCCCGCGGATCCGGCGGCTTTCGCGACCTTCGCGAAGCAGGCCGCGGAACGCTACAACGGCAGGATCGCCACGTGGGAGATCTGGAACGAACCGAATCTGGTGAACTTCTTCCGGCCCGCCCCGAACCCGGATGCCTACGTGCAGTTGCTGTCCGCCGCAGCGCAGGCCATCCGTTCGGTGCAGCCCGGCGCGATGATCCTCAACGGAGGCCTCGCACCGGCGGTCGACGACGGCACGAACATCGCGCCCACCACCTATGTGCAGCAGCTCTATCAGCGTGGAGCACAACAGTATTTCGACGCACTGTCCGTCCACCCCTACAGCTGGCCGGCGCTACCGTCCGACGCGAGCACCCAGAGTTGGAACACCTTCTACCGCATGCGGTTCATGCGGGACACGATGGTGCAGTACGGCGACTCGGCCACCGAGATCTGGGCGACCGAATTCGGCGCACCGACGGGCCGGGCGAGCGACGCGGTGAGCGCACAACGGCAGGCGGACATCATCCGCGACGGCATCGCGGAGGCACGCCGACTCGGGTACGTCGACAAGGTGTTCGTGTACACGCTGCGCAACCACGGCACCAACCTGTCCGACCGCGAACAGAACTTCGGTTTGCTCGAGTACAACTTCACCGCGAAACCGTCTCTGGCTGTGGTGCAATCGGCCGCAACCGCATGCACCGGGGTTTCCGACATCCTCGACTCGGAGCCCACGACGCCACCCCCGGTCGTGTCGTAACCGTCAGCGGCCCCACGAGTCCGGGGGCGTACCCGGTCCGCGCGGATCGTCGTGCACGATCTGTGCACCGAGTTCGGCCCTGTCCTGCTGTGTAGGGTGTCCGTTGCCCTGACCCGGGTACGGCATCGGAACCTGCTGACCGTGGGGCGCAGGGGCCCTCCAGGTCTCGGGAGGTCGGGACGTGCGCCAGACCTGTTCGACGCTCGCGGGCGTGCTCGGCGGACGGCTCTCTGCCCAACCCGGTGCGGCCGGCACCACGGGGGAAGCCGGGACGTTCCGTGCCGCCGGTTCCGCCGGGGTCGGGGTCGGAGTCGGCGTCGGAACCGGGGTCGGGGTCGGCGTCGGAACCGGGGTCGGGGCGACGGACGTGTCTGTGGCACGCCGAGCACCTGAGGAGCGGAGAGAACCTGGGGCGCGCAGTGAACCCAGTGCACCGAACAGGCTTCCGCGCGGTCCCGCCGCGAGCAGCACGAGTCGGGTGGGCACCTCGATCTCGGCCAGGGCGCGCACTGCGTCCTCGACGGCTGCGCGCTCGCTCTCGGCGGCTGCGACCACGACCACCGCGAGCGCCAGTTCGTCGGTCGGGACCGACTGCCACCAGCGGTCGGTCAACGCGGCCCGCGTGATCCGGTCCGCGGCGGCACCGGTGAAGCTCCGCGGGTCCGACTGCACTCCGGCGCCCGCGAGGATCAGGATCGACTCACCCAGGGAGGCACGCTGATTCACCATGACGATGGTGTCCAGCGGCAGGCCGAGCGCGTCGGTGTGTTCGATCTGCAGTGCGGTCCGGTAGCGGCGGGACAGCCGCCGCGCCCATTCCGGGCTGTTGGCGGTGCCGCGGCGACCGCTCAGCGCCACCAGGGCCTCGGCGGCGGCGAGGAACAACGCAAGGAACGCGACCATCGCCTCGGCGGCCGGCTTCGGTGACACCTTCTCGCCGCTGCTGTTCGGCGACGCCAGCAGTTGCAGCTGGGTACTTCCGAAGCTGGCGCGGAGCTGACGCTGCTCGTCGATTCGCGCGTCGATCTCACCCTGCAACGCCGCATACGCCGGGGACTCCGGGTCGAGGCTCGCGAGTTCGGCACGCCGGTCCGCGATGGTCGTGTCGAGCCCGGCCACGCTCGCGTCGACGGCGGCCCGGTTCCGCCCGGACTGCACCCGGCCGAGCGAGGTCACGACGATTCCGGTGAGCTCGTCGGCCTCGGCCTGGGAGTCCGCAGTGGCGTTCACGATCAGCAGTGTGGGCGACGGACCGGGCGAAACCTCGATGTGGCCCTCGACGGTCGCCGCATCCCAGCCCTCACCCATCGCCTCCCCGATGAGCGCGACCACCTCGGAGTCCGAGGACAGTGCGACGTAGGGCGCGGTGAGCTGCCCGAGGTTCGCGTCGCCGCCGTACAGCGGGGAGGTGCTGCGGATCTCCGCCACGACCCGGGACTCGTAGACGCCCGGTCCGCTGTCGCGCACGACGAAGACGAGCGCGGCGCCGACCGCTGCGATCAGGAACGCGGGCAGGGCAACGCGAGCGAGATCCCGGAGGTGCCCCGGCAGGTCGAACGATGGGGGAACACCGAGTTCACGACGCAACTGTGCGTCGCGGATGCTTCCTTCTGACACTGGGGACCTCTCCCGCACCGATCCGGACAAACCATGCCAACGCTACGTCGGGCGACGTTCGCCGAATGTTACGTGGCCGGGATCGGCGCGGTACCGGGGATCAGGCGATCCCGACGAGGGTGGACAGCGCCTGCAGACCCTCCGTCACCAGTGCCACCGGGCCGGCCGGCGCCTGCGGAGCAGCAGGTGCCGGCGGCACGGCCGGTGCTGCGCCTCCCGAGGCCGGACTGCTCTGCGACTGCGAGGTCGCGGCAGATTCGCCGGGCACCGTCACGGTGATCGGGGAGACGAACGGCCGTCCCGACGGGCCGAAGATGTTCTCCCACCTTTTGCCCTCGGCGTCCTGGCAACCCCAGAAGACGTCGTAGGTCCCGGACGTGATGGCCCGCGGACCCGCCGAAACCGGACCGTTCTCACCGACGTACGTGGCAGCCGAGGTGCTGGTGTTCGGGATCGAGAAACTCGAGCCTGCCGGTTGGGCGTCACGGCGTCCCGACGGCTCCGCCGCGTCCAGAGTGCCCTGCTGGGCGACGACGTAGGTGATGCAAGTGACGCCGAGCGCGACGTCGACGCCACGGAAATCGAAATCGACCCGCACCGCGCCGGGCTGCGCGGTCACCGAGACGTCGGGTGCGCCCGCTGCGGTCGCTGTGGCGGGTGCGAGCACCGCAATTGTCGCGGCTCCCAGCGCTGTCACGGCAGCACTCTTCGCGAACATGGTCATGGGTATGTCCTCCCCTTGCTTCCCTGTGCATGTCGGTGGCCGCACCGCGATTCGCGGTCTCCCTGAACGGCCCACCTGATGGATGGTGCGTACCCACGCTAACGGTCTCGGGGCGGAACAGCCGGGAGGCTCTAGGCGCGCGTCGGCCGGTCCCCGTGCCCGAGATCACGATCGGGATCGACGACGTCACGCACCCGCTGCTTCAGGGTGACGATGTCGGGAAAGCCCCCGTCCCGTTTGCGATCCCACACGAGCTGCGTGTCCGCGGTCACCTGGAAAATTCCACCCGTGCCGGGAATCAGTGCTACCTCACCGAGATCGCAACCGAAGGTGTTCAGGAGTTCCTGAGCCATCCATCCGGCACGCAGCAGCCATTGACACTGCGTGCAGTACGTGATGGTGATCCGCGGTCCCGTCGTCATGTCGCGAGGATATCGACCCGAACGGTCGTTACGCGCGCCGGAAAGGCGAAACCCCGCCGACAGTGGTGGGGGGTCGGCGGGGTCTCTGCAGACCGGTGATGGGGGGGATGACCAGCCTGCGCGGCCGCCCACGCAGGGGGGTTGGAGGACGACCGCAGTGGACAGTAGCGATAAAGATCGTTACTCGCTAGTACAAACGATTTCGGCGTGTCAGCTCAATTCCGTATGTGAGCCGTCCCGCTGACTGCGCTGAATCTCGACGATCTGCTCCTCCACGTCGGCACGGCGGAGAATGCGCCCGATGATCAGCGCGGCGGCCACCGCCACTATCACCCACACCGCGACGCCTATGGCGATCCACCACCACATGACCGATATTGTCCCCGATAACCGGATCCGGGCCAACCATTGCTCCGACGCAGCGGAGCGACGGGGCAATGATCGGCCGGTCGGTCACAGACCGCACTCCCGGATCGGTGTCACAAGATCAGATCCTGGGGTCGCAGCAGTTCGCGGGCCGAGACACCCGCCTCGATGCGCTCGAGAGGGTCACCGGCGACGTAGGCGTCCAGGCCCAGACCGGTCATCGAAGCGATACGCCGCACCGGAACCTGGAAGGTGCGGTAGGCACCGAACGAGAACTCCTCCGGGCCCGCGAGGAACTCGTCGAGCAGCGCGGCCTGGCTGAGCAGATATCCGGTGGCGGACAACGTACCGTCGGACTTCGTCATCGCCACCACCTTCCAGTACTGGCGGGGCAGGGCGACACCCCGATACAGCGGATCGTCGTCCGCGAGGATCGGCCCCGTCACCACGCTCACCTTCAAATCCCGATTGTCGGCGTTGCCGAGCACGTAGTCCTCGAGCCCGAGCCACAGCGTGCTGCCCGCGTTGAAATCGTGATGCTGCGGGGTGCAGTTGGTGAAATGGAAGGTGTCGTCGTTCGCGGCCTTCGCAAGCGGACCCCACGCCGGATCGAGGCGACGCACGAGATGACCACGGTCGAGCGGATTGTCGCGATAGACCTCCTCACCCGTCTGTTCGTCGGCGGGAAGACGCGGATCGCGGATCCACCGGTCGCTGTCCCGTCGCGGTTTCTGCGCGAGTCCGCCGTCGATGTTGACCGCGGTGAAGAGAGCCAACCGGCGCTGCCGGTGCATGACGACGCTGAAGTGGTGGTAGCGAAGCTCATCGGATGCCACCGAGACCGTGTCACCGGTCACGACCGGAGGCGGTAGCGCCGTGCCGAGGAAGCCGGGGTCGTATCCGTCGCGCCGGCTGTAGTCGGGATCGATGGAGATGGCCTCGGTTATGGACGGTGGAATCGTCGCGTCCGCTGCGGTCGCGCCGACCCGCACAGTGATCTCCACTGTCCGGTCGCGCGGAATCTGCACTGTCACAGCGCCGTCCGACGTTTCCGCGGCGCCGGGGCGTGACTGCGGGACCGGCCGATCGGTGAGCAGCTCCGGACGTTCGGCGGTGGTCAGCTCCTCGACCAGCGCCCGCTGCTCGGGCGGCAGATCACGGTCGCGGAGGAACTGCAGGATCCGGCTGATCCGCACGCCCTCGTTGAGGAATCCACCGAACTGGGTCTGCTGCGGTGCCCGCACACTCGCGTGGTGCAACGCGACGACCTCCCACTGGTCGTTGAACACCGGAGAACCGGAGGATCCGGGTTCGGTATCCGCGGAGTAGTGCACGAACATCTCGGGGATGTCGACGATCTTGTTCTCCCGCAACGCAATTTGCTTCTTCTCGCCGCGCGGATGCTGCACGATGGTCACGAACTCGCCGATGACCACCGTGCCCTGAGCCTCGGTCAGGCGGTTGAAGCCGTACTGCGCGAGGACATCCGGCGGCGCGTCGACCGCGACGAGCGCGAAATCCCGTTCCCGGTCGGCGACGAAGAACCGGCCCGGATCCAGCGGCACCGATCGGGGAGTCAGGGGGCGGCCGGCGATGCCGTCCTGGAAGTCGAACTCGACGGCGCTCGCCGCCGCGATGACCGCGTCGGGCAGCACGTGATGATTGGTGAGCAGCAGGTGCGGGGAGACCAGGAAGCCGGTGCCGAAGCCGAGCCGTGATCCGTCCGCGCCGAGGATGTGGACGCGGCCGATCGCGCGCGCGGCCGCCACCCCCTCGTCGAGATAGCGCACCCCCACGAAATCCGATGTGTTGATGATCTTTTCGAGCATCGACTCCACGTCCTCGGTCCCGGATCCCAGGATCGCGGGGGCGCGTTCGAGCGCAGATTCGACCAACGCGGCAGGATCGGCACCCGCCGGCGCATCGGCGGGATCGCCGCCGAGGTAGTAGCGGCTCACCCGGTCGAGACGCTTCGCGATGCGCGCGGGGTCGTCGGCGCGGGCGATCCCGCCGGGTTCCCCGAGTACCTGCTCGTTGCCGACCCGTACATCGGACCGGTCGACGATGCGCCGGGCCGCGGCGCGGCGCTGGTGTTCGCGTTCGGTGAGATAGGCCGCGGCGTTGTCGCCGGAGCCGTGGACCCTGGTGTTGGAGATGATCGTCATGGCATCACCTTCGGGCGAGAAATGGATTCGGATCGTCTTCAGCGTCGCCCGGTACGGGGCTGCGGTCACGAGTAGTGCACTACGCGAATCCGGCCGCCGTCAGATCTCCACGGACACCGAGTACGACTGCGGTTCGAGAACGCCCGGGGCGCGTCCCTCGTCGAGAGCGTCGAGGACCCCGGCCGGGTCGACGTCCCACTCGACCACCGTGGACGTCCCGAACAGCGCCGCGCGCAACAGGGCGGTCTCGAACTCGAGAACCTGCCGCAGGTGCGGCACCGCGTCGATCAGGCCGGGGCGCGAGGCCAGGTACATCGCGAACCGGTATCCCTCGACCCCGGGTGTCATCTCGGGCGGATGTGCCGACAGGTGTTCGGCGATCACCGCTTCCGTGGCCGCCGCGCCGAGCGTGGTGAGCAGCGCCGTCGTCGTGTAGCGCAGCGCCTGGGCGAGATGCGCGCGGCGCTGTTCGTCGACGAGCCTGCGGTACAGGCGCACACCCGGTTCCGCCGGTCCCGCACCGCGCAGTGCCGCGACCAGGTTCCGTTCCGCCCGGTGCACCGTCGCGCGCTCGGCGGCGGAAGCGCGGGTCGCGATCGCGGTCGGAAACGGTTCCGGTGCGGCATCCGGTCGCAGATCCCAGATCTGCCACAACCGTTCCAGCTGGGCATGCACGCCGTCGAGTCCGAGCCGGGGCACGTGGGACGGCATGATCTCGAACGTCAATGCCCGCAGATTCGGCAGGCGCGGCACGACGTCGGCGGTGAGGTCGAGCAGTTCGCCCGGCACCGCGCCGCTGTGGGCGTCGAGCCGGTATCCGTCCAGGTCGTCGCCGCCGGCGACGTGCACCTCCCACACCCGGTCGAGCGGGATGCGGGACAGGACGTCGCGCACCGCACCGCGACCGTTGACCTCGTTGCACCACAGGTTGTGCAGGTCCAGCACGATCCCGCTGCCGGAGCGTGCGGCGACGTCCCGGAAGAAGACGCCGTCGTCGAGTTCGTCCTCGCGTGGTGCCCGGTAGTCGACTCCGGTTTCGAACGCGACGGGCCTGCCCACCACCCGCCGGTAGTCGTCGATGTTCTCCGCGGCGACGGCAACCTGCTCCGGGGTCTGCGCCGGCGGCAACAGAAATCCGGCGTGCTCGATCCCCGAGGCACCGGCGGTACGCACGAAGCTGAGGTGTTCGCTGACCCACGGCGGGTCGAGCAGATCGACGACGCCACGCAACGGGGTCCGGTAGTCCAGCGGATCGTCGATGCTTCCGGCGAGCGGCTGCCCTACCCCGTGGACGAGCTTGCGTTGCGGCAGCACTGCCACGGCGTCGAGCGCCCACCCGTCGACACGATAACGCCATTTGCCTTCGGAACAGACTGTGCGCCAGAGTGTTTGCGGCTCGAGTTCGGCGACGGCCACGACGTCCGGGCCGGCCTCGAAGACCGGTCCGAGCGCCGGGCAGTAGACCATGCCGACGCCGAGGACGGAGCCGTCAGTATCTCGGTGCACCGGGGATCTCCCGGACGTCGAGACTGTCGGGGTCCACCGCGAAGTCCCGCAACTCGATGAACCGGATGTCGAACCCGGATGTGCAGCCAGGGCAACCGAGTCGATCGAGCACCTGCCGGGAGATCTTCGCGACCGCGTCGAGGTCGTGTGCGGCGTGGTGCGGCAGGTACACCCGCACCGTGTCCGGTGAACGTGGACTGCGTTGTTCGATCTCTGTCATCGGGGTGCTCCCCTCGTCGTCGGATCGTGTGACGTATCCGAACGTACGAGCGGGGACCGCGGTGCACACGAGTAGCGGACTACCCGAATCTGCGGGGATCACGGCGCAGTGAGCTCGGCCGGACGGGCGATCGGATCGCGTCGAACGTCAACCGTCACGATCGGGTCGGATGATCGTGCTGAGTATGTGGACGTCGTCGTGCGCATGCATGCGTGCACTCCGCGACGGGAGGGTGTCCTCATCGTCGAGCAGGCCGCGCCGCGCGGCACGGGTAGTGGGAAGCGTCAGCTCGGGCGAGCGTCCGGGTGGTTGTGCGCGAAGTTCAGGTACGCCTTCGACGGGGTCGGCCCGCGCTGCCCCTGATATTTGGACCCGACCTTCGCGCTGCCGTACGGATGCTCGGCGGGGCTGGTCAGGCGGAACAGGCACAACTGGCCGATCTTCATGCCCGGCCACAGCGTGATCGGCAGGTTCGCGACGTTCGACAGCTCGAGGGTGATGTGCCCGTCGAAACCCGGGTCGATGAATCCGGCGGTCGAGTGCGTGAGCAGTCCGAGGCGTCCGAGCGACGACTTGCCCTCGAGACGACCGGCGAGGTCGTCGGGCAGCGTGCAGCGTTCCATCGTCGAGCCGAGCACGAACTCGCCCGGGTGGAGCACGAACGGTTCGCCGGGCGGGGCCTGCACGAGAGAGGTCAGCTCGTCCTGGCGCTGAGCAGGGTCGATGTGCGTGTAGCGCGTGTTGTTGAAGACGCGGAACAGGCTGTCGAGGCGGACGTCCACACTCGATGGCTGCACCATCTCCGGGTCGAAGGGGTCGATGCCCAGATGCCCGGAGGCGAGCTGGGCGCGGATGTCACGATCGGAGAGCAGCACGCGTAGAGGTTAACAATGTGCCTCTTGACCTCGAGTCGGCTGGAGGTTGTTCGCTGGGACCACACCCGACGAACGGAGGCGGCCATGCACCCGATTGCCCGGCGCGAGTTCGGTTCGCGTTTCGAACACCCCCGGCTTCCCGAGCGAGCGGTACACCCGACTCCTTCAACAGACGGAATTTACCGTTCGCTCGGGCGAGGCGTGGACGAGGTGACGGCATGACGGTCGTCTCCGCGCCCCCACTGTGGTCGGGCCGGTTCCGCACGACGACGGTCGGGCTGTTCTTCCTGTCTGCGCTGTTCGCGTTCGAATCGTTCGCCGTCGCGACGGTCATGCCCGTCGTCGGCCACGAGTTCGGGGCGCTCACCTCGTATGCGCTGGCGTTCGCCGCCCCGATCGCGATGTCGGTGTTCGCGATCTGCGTCGCCGGGGTGTGGATCGACCGGTCAGGCCCCGGACCCGCCCTCTACACCGGGGTGGCGGTGTTCTCGGCCGGCCTGATCGAGGTGGCCGCAGCCCCCGATATCGCCGTGTTCCTCGCGGGCCGGGCCGTGCAGGGATTCGGGTCCGGGCTCGCCGGGGTCGCGCTGTACGTGCTGGTCGCCGTCGCCTATCCCGAGGAGTTCCGGGCGCGGGTGTTCACGGTCCTTACCAGCGCGTGGGTGCTGCCGGCCCTGATCGGACCGCCCGTGGCCGGTGCGCTGGCCGACGCCGTCGGGTGGCGGTGGGTGTTCGCGCTCGCGCCGCTGCCCGCCGTCGTCGCCGTGGTCGCGCTGGCCCCCGAGTTGCGGCGGGCGTCACCGTCGGACGATCCGGCCCGTACCGCGCCGTCGCTGCGGTGGGCGGCGGTCGCGGCGATCGCGGTGCTCGCCGTCGGGGTCGCCGGGCAACGGGAGGTCGCGGGGTGGCCGCTGCTGCTGGCCGCGGCGGTCGCGGCTGTGTGCTGGTCCGTTCCGCGGCTGGTGCCCGCCGGGACGTGGCGTTTCGCCGCGGGCCTGCCCGCCGTGCTGTCTGCGCGCTCGCTGACGGGCGCGGCGTTCTTCGGTGCCGAGGTGTATGTGCCGCTGGCGTTGGTGCAGTTCCACGGATTCACGCCCGCGCATGCCGGGATGTTCCTGACTGTGTCGGCGCTCGCGTGGTTCGCCGGGTCGTGGATCGCGGCGCACGTGTCGGCGCTGTCGGATGCGGCGGTGCGTGTGCGGTGGGGAACGGCGGCGCTCGCGGTCGGGATCGGCGCATCGACCAGCGTGCTCTGGTCGGAGGTGTGGCCCGCGATCGCGCTGGCCGGCTGGTCGGTAACGAGCCTCGGGATCGGGATGGTGTTCGCGTCGACGTCGGTGCTGTTGCTCGACTACTCGCCGCCGGAGCAGACGGGCACGAACTCGGCGGCGATGCAGGTCAATGATGCTGCGGCGCAATCGGTGTGGCTGTGCGCGGGGACGGTGGTGTTCGCAGCATCCGCGGCCACCGCGTGGGGGTTCGCGGCGATGTTCGCGGGCGCGACGGTGGTCGCGGTCGGGGCGTGCGCGGCCGCCGCCCGGATCACCGCATCATCGTCGATGCCGTGAGCAGCAGTTCGGTGCACGCCTCGACGACCTCGTCCTCCTCGAGCGGGACCGTGCCGTCGAGCCAGGACGTGAGCGCCTGCGCCAGCCCGCCGACGACGAAGTGCGCGGCGAGGTCGAGGGTGGGGCTGAGTTTCGCCTGGTAGAAGTCCTCGGCCTGCATCGTCACCAGCCCGGCGAACATGCGCGCGGATTCGAGGCGGCGCCGCGCGAGCTGCGGGTCGGCCTGGCTGACGGAGAACAGCACGCGTCCCAGGCGGGGATCCGCAGCGATCTCGCGGACGATGTTCGCGACGGCCGCGTGCACGATGCCGCGTTCGTCGCGGGGCGCGGCGGCCACCGCCGCGAGGGTGCTCTGCGCGATCTGCTGCACGACGTGGTCGTACACGGCACCGGTCAGCGCGTCGCGGTCGGCGAAGCTCTCGTAGAAGTAGCGCGAGGCCAGGCCGGAGCGCTTGCACACGCCGCGCACCGACAGGGTGGGTTCTCCGTCGGGTGCGCCGAGCAGGTCGAGACCTGCCTCGATGAGCTGGGCGCGGCGATCCGCCTGCCGTTCCTCGCCGCCGCGTCCCCCGTAGAGCCGTCCTGTTGCCATGCGGCCATCTTGTCAGCCCCGCCGCTTTACGAGCGTCATATATCTGCGTACATTCGTACCCAGATACTGTTCGGATGGAGGGTGGAGCGTGACGACGACGGAGAAACCGGCAGGACTCGACGACACGATGGACGGCATCGGCCTCGCCGCCGGAGCCGCGAACATCATCATGCAGTTGTCGTGGCCCGGCGTCGGCTACGGCGTGTTCGAGAGCCGCGTCGAATCGGGACGTCTCTTCGATCACCCGTTCAAGCGCACCCGCACCACCCTCGGCTACCTCGCGGTCGCCGCGCGCGGCACCGAGGAGGAACGAAAGTTGTTCCGCGACGCCGTGAATCGCTCGCATCGGCAGGTCCGCTCCACCGCCGAGAGCCCGGTGAAGTACAACGCATTCGATCCGGAACTGCAGCTGTGGGTCGCGTCGTGCATCTACCGCGGATTCGAGGACGTCCACCGGGCGCTGTACGGGCCGATCGCCGACGAGCACGTCGACTACTTCTACCAAAACGGCGCCCGGTTCGGCACCACCCTGCAGGTCAAGCCGGACATGTGGCCGGTCGACCGCGAGGCGTTCGAGGAGTACTGGAACGAGGGCCTGAAGAAGGTCCACATCGACGACAGGATCCGCGAGCACCTGCTGTCCATCACGAAGCTCGAATTCGTGCCCGGGCCGGCGTCGCGGCTGTTCGGCCGGATGAATCTGTTCTTCACCGCCGGGTTCCTCCCGCCGCTGTTCCGCGACCAGATGCGTCTGGCGTGGAGCCCGCGCGACCAGCGTCGCTTCGACCGGGTCATGCGCGCGATCGGCAAGGTCAACAAACGCCTCCCCGTTCCCGTCCGCGAAGCCCCCTACCGGCTGCTCCTGGCCGACATGCGGTGGCGGATCCGGACCGGCCGCGCCCTCATGTGAGCGGCCGGCGACACACGTCGCAGACATGGTGACAGAGGTCGCGGGGAGTCTGATACAGTGTGCGACGAGCTAGGGACGAGCCGGTGAAAATCGGCAAAAGCCCAGCGTGCCGATGTAGTTCAATGGTAGAACATCAGCTTCCCAAGCTGAATACGCGGGTTCGATTCCCGTCATCGGCTCCACCATGACGCGATTCCCCTACAGACTGAGCCGAGTCGTGCTCTCGCGGCGTCGACGCGATGGCAATTTCACCAGGTGGCCGAAGTCGAACCGCGGAACCCGTGGATTTCGCTACCGGGGCAGGGGTCGCTATCTGCCGGATCGGATCCTCACCGGGGACTCTTCGCGCGATCGCGTTGCGAGACGACGCCTACCGATTGCGCGCACCGGTTCCGGCTCACCGAGGAACCGGCCCCGCGGATCGAGACGCACACGCTTGCAGAACCAGTCGTGCAGCTCGAGCACGTCAGCGCAGCAAATGTGAAGCCGACAAGCACCGTGTACCGGCCGATCCCGAAACCGCGGAAGTACCCGCGATGCACATGCAGCCGGTTCTGCTTCAGATCGGCGAACACACTCTCGATCCCGACCCTGCGGTGATACGACATCTCACACGCAAGGGTGCCGTGCTGGAACTGCATCCGCATATCCGGGTAGTCCGAGTCGTACAAGGTGATCGTGTGTCCGCACCCGCATTCCTCGCCGCGAGTGCACGAGGTCGTCGGGACGCTCTGCGGCGCCCTCATCGACTTCGGGTTGTTCGGGCAGCGGAGCCGCCCAGGCTGGGCAGCGGGCCCGCGATAGCTGCGTGATTCATCGGGGTGGCGCGCGTCGTGCGGAATGTACGCGTACGCCTGCCGCGCCTGGTGCCGGCGCTCGACCCGCTCACGGTCGTCTTTCGACACGTCGATGGCGATCGGGTCGAGGTCGTACAGTCCTTCCGGGAGGCTGTCCGCGTACAGGACCCCGTCGATCCAGAAGGTGTGCGTGCCTTCGGGTCCGGGATGCATGCCACACCGGTTCGGGTGCAGGTCGTAGATCGTGGTGTACCCGAGCTTCCAGACCGGAAGCGCGAACGTGTCGTTGCGGACGTTGTTGTAGGCGCGATCGGCGATCAACTGGCGGCTTCGGGATCGTTTCCCCCGGCGCCCCGCACCGCGGGAGAGTCCTCCGGTGCCCTTGCGTGAACCCGCCGGCGTCATAGACCGGGAGACGCATCACCGGGCCGAGCCGGGAGCGGACGGTCGGTATCGGCCCAGAACCCAGGCCGGCACGCCCGACGGTTGCATCGCAAACCGCGCGTCCGCCGAACTCATACCATTGGTTAATATACTAACCAATGGTATGGTATCCGGGTGCCATCGGTTGACGACGGTCCATCGTGGCCCCCCGTTGCCTACGAGCAACGTCCGTGGGTCAGCTCGGTGGGCAACTACGGGGCCCGACGCGAGCGCCACCTCACCTCGGGCCCCTACCGTGCGGCAGTGCCAGCTTTCATTGCGCACCAATCGATCTCACTGAACGACGAGTTGCAGGCGCTTGCAGAGGAAGCAGCGACGGAACTCACCCGTTTCGACGTCGAGGTCGGTCACATCACCGCTCCGTTCGCATCCATCCTGCTCCGCACCGAGAGTGCGTCTAGTTCGGAAATCGAAAATCTCACGAGCGGAGCGCGGCAGATCGCGCTGGCTGAACTCGGCGAGCATGCTTCCCGCAATGCCCGTCTGATAGTCGGAAACGTCAGAGCGACGCAAGCCGCGTTGGAGTTGTCCGATTCCATCGACACCCAGGCGGTCTTGCGGATGCATCGGGCACTGCTCGAGCACGACGATCCGAACATCGCCGGTCGATGGCGACGGGAACAGGTGTGGATCGGCGGGCGGAGTCTCGGGCCACACACCGCACAGTTCGTGCCCCCGCACCATGACCATATTTCGGGACTGATCGACGACTTGATCGTCTTCTCCAATCGGGTCGATCTGCCGGTAATGGCGCAGATCGCGATCGCGCATGCGCAGTTCGAAACCATCCACCCCTTCATTGACGGGAACGGGCGTGTCGGTCGCGCACTGATTCAGGCAATGCTTCGCGGTGGACGGCTCACGCGCAGCGTTACCGTTCCGGTCTCCGCGGGTCTACTCCACAACACTGCAGAGTATTTCGAGGCGCTCGGCGAGTACCGCTCGGGTAACGTCGAGCCGATCGTGCGTTCGATCGTGGACGCGTCATCTGCTGCGATCGCCAATGGTCGTCACCTCGTCCGAGACCTGGAATCGGTTCGTGCCGACTGGCGCACCCGCGTAAAGGCGCGGCGAGACTCAGCGGCGCACCGACTGGTCGACCTCCTTCTTCGTCAACCGGTCGTGGACAGCAAGCTTGTCGCTTCGACCCTCGAGGTCACCGGCGCCAACGCGCAGATCGCGATCGATCGGTTGGTAGACGCGGAGATACTCGCCCAGATCACCGATGGCCGGCGGAACCGGATTTGGCAAGCCAAAGACGTGGTCCGCGTCCTGGACGAGTTTGCTGCTCGCGCCAAACACCGCAGAGGATAGTGGGCACAGTTGCGCGCCGAGGTGTCGAGCGTCTGCAAGTCTCCCGCAACACCACCGGAGTAGGTCCAGGAGATGGCGACCGATCTACTGGGAGTGCCGTTCCTGCGCGTCCGCCGGCTCATGAGCTCTCGACCGACCGGACTGCGACGACAGCGTTCGGATCCGCGTGATCGGCGGGTGTGGCTCGTTGTGATTACCGACTGGTCAGCTTCGCGAACCCGTGTTCGGGCCGGGGCAAGACGGAATAGGTGAACACCCCTCCATCCACTCCTCATCCGCCGGAGTGCTCCCTTCTCGGGTATCCGCTCGATCGCCAACCATTCGCTGGTTCGATCGTCACAGCGTGTGACCGACGGCCAAGCGGATCCGCTCATACATGTGCCTCCACGGTCGAGCACCGGTCGTGCGTCACGAATCTCCTTGGGCACGAACGTGAGTCCGCGTCGCGTTTCCTCGGGGGGTCGCACGGCGTCGGGTCGGAGAACGGTCGATGCGACCCGAGTGTGATCGCCGACCGGTCACCAACCCAATCCGCGTGCAGCCCAGCACGAACCGCCATCGGTGAACACCTCTCCCCACCTGAGCACCGACTTCGAAATGCATTTCTCCCACGCCCCACTTCTTCCCTGAAGCGTGTGATGGTGCCGCCGGTCGGCTACCGTCCCTGCTGTGACGCAGGCGAACGACAACAGCTTCGGTGCCGTCCTGCAGCGTCTGCGCAAGTCCCGCAGCCTGACCCAGGAGGAGCTCGCCGAACGAGCCGGTCTCTCGGTCAAGGCCGTGAGCGCGCTCGAGCGTGGGGAGCGGCAGCGTCCCTACCCGCACACGGTCCGGGCACTGGCCGCCGCGCTCGACCTCGACGACGCCGACCGCGACCGTCTCAGCGCTGCGATTCCCGCTTCCGCGCGTCCCGCGCCGCGCCGCACAGGCACCTGGTCGGTGGCCGCGCCGGCCACCGACCTGATCGGCCGGGACGGGGACATCGAACGCATCGCTGCACTGGTGTCGTCGGGCAGGCGCCTGGTCACGGTCACCGGGCCGGGCGGCGTCGGCAAGACCCGCGTGGCGTTCGCGGTGCTGGAGCAGTTGGCTCCTTCGTACGACGTCACCGTCGCCGTGGACCTGGCACCGGTCCGCGATCCGGCACAGGTCCTGCCGCAACTCGCCGCCGCGGTCGACCTGCCCGAGCGCGGCGCGGGCGGAGTCACCGAACGGCTGGTCGCCGCGTTCGCGGGTCGTCGTGCGCTGGTTTTCCTGGACAACTTCGAGCACCTCCTCGACGCGGGCCCCGACGTGGCCGATCTGCTGACCCGGTGCCCGGGGCTCATGCTGCTGGTGACGAGTCGTGCGGCGTTGCGCGTCCGGGCCGAACACGAGGTCGGTCTCGGCCCCCTACCTCTCCCCGCGAGCGACCGGTACGACGATGTCCTGGCTTCCGAAGCGGTCCGGCTCTTCCTGGACCGCGCCTCCGCGGCGGGAGTCGATCCGACGCTGGACACACAGAACGCTCCCGTCGTGGCTGCCATCTGTCGTCACCTCGACGGGCTGCCCTTGGCACTCGAGCTCGCCGCGGCGGGCGCCCGCCTGCTGCCACCGGCGGCGCTGCTCGCTCGCCTCGAAGTCCACGAGGTACCCCCCGGTCCCCGTGATCTCGCCGAACGCCAGCGCACGATGACGGCCACGCTCGACTGGAGTCTCGACCTCGTCGACGACACCGACGCTGCGGTGTTCGAGCAGCTCGCGGTCTTCTCCGGCGGCTTCACCCTCGACGCCGCTGCCGCGGTGACCGGCCTCGACGACGTGCTCGCCCCGCTCACCGTGCTCGTCGCCCACTCGCTGGTCGCCCCCAGCCCGATCTCTCTCAGCACGCCGCCCGAGGACGAACCACGCTTCCGGCTGCTCGAGCCGGTCCGCCAGTACGCCGGACAGCGACTCGTCGCCGCCGGAGGGTCGGCGGCTGCCGCTGATCGTCATGCCCGGTGGTATCGGTCCTTCGCCCTCGACGCGGGACCGCGGCTGCGCGGTCCGGGCCTGTGCACCGAGCTCGATCGCCTGGAGGCAGACCACGCCAATCTGCGCTCGGCCTTCCTGCGCCTGCTCGAGCTGGGCCACAGCGACGATGCCGCAGAGCTGGCGGCCACCGTGTGGATCTACCTCGCCCTGCGGGGCCATGCCCGTGAAGGGCTCGAGTGGCTGGACCGGGCGAGGGTGCAGGGATCCGACGCGGTCCGCGCCCGAGCTCTGGTCGGCCGGCTGGGTCTGCTGTTCGCCACCGGCGACATCGCCGGCATGCGGGAGGTGGCCTGGACTGCGGTGCCGCTGGCACGCCGTGTCGGCGACGCCCCCCTGGCAGTCGAGGCGGCGATCCTGGCCGGGCACGCCGCGATCTTCGCCGGTGACCTCGACCGGGCCCGCGACCTGCTCGACGAAGCGCTGGTGGGCGCGTCGGGAGCCGGGTTGCGGTGGGAGGAGGCGCACACGCTGGTCGCGTTCGGACAGCTCGCGCTGGTTCGCGGAGATCTCGACGAGGCAGACCGGGTGCTCGGCCGTGCGCTCGAGATCGGGCGAAGCATCGGCAACGACTTCACCCTCGCTACCAGCCTGAATCGCCGGGCCACGGTCACCGCTCTCCGAGGTGACACCGCCGGCACGGCTGCGCTGCTCGCGGAGTCCACTACCCGGTCGCTGGATTCGCGGATGAGCTGGACGCTGAGCTATGCGCTGCCCGCCCTGGCCGGAGTGGCCGTGCAGCTGGGCGAACCGCGGGCCGCCGCCATGCTCTTCGCTGCGTCGGCGTCCCTGTCGGTGACCGACGCGATAGACCCTCGGTTCCCGGTGTCCCGTGAGCTCGCGGCGCAGGACCTGGCCACCGCGCGCAGCCTCCTCGGCGAGGCCGCCTTCCAGGAAGCCTGGGATGCCGGCCGCACCGCGACAGCGCCCGAGCTCGCCGACCTGGCAGACGAACTCACGCGGCGCGCACGCGCGTGATGTAGCGCCGGTACAGGCGGGCACCGACGGTGCGCAGGAACAGACGCACCGGGATCGGGAACTGTCCCAGCATCCGGGCCCGCTCGTCGTCGTCGGCCTCTTCGAGGATGGCGCCGAACATCAGCGGGAGTTGCCGGGGAGACATCGCGTCACGACCGTGGTCTCCGAGGCTCTGCCACTCCTCGACGGTGATGTGGCACGACACGAGCGGCAGGATCTCCCGTTCCTCGAGCTCGAGGTGCTCGAACAGCGCGGCCGCCAGGCCTTCGACCGTCCGCGCGAGCTGCTCGCCGCCGATCGGTGTCGGCGCCTGTGCCCAGGCCGCATTCTGCGCCCGGACCCCCTCGGTGCGACTCTCGACGATCCCGTGCTGGTGCTGCATCGTCTCGACGAGTGCCGTCGACGGAGCGGCACGCACCTGGAGCAGCGGCCACAGCACCGCGTCCTCGCCGGTGTGATGCATGTGCAGCCCGTCGAGAAGCAGTGTGAGGTGCTCCGCGACCAGCCGAGCGCGTGTGGTGTCGCCCTCGGCAACGGCCCGGATCAGCTTCGGCAGCGCGGTGAACTCACGCCGGAAGACGCGGTGGATGACGAACATTTCGTTGACATCGGGGAGAGACGGGGAAGCAGGGCTGATGGCGGTCATGTGAACCTCCGAAGTGGTTGTGATCGGTACGCATTCAGCCTGCGCGGCGCAGCGTCCGACTCCCATCCACGTCACCCCCACACTGCCCCCACACTTCGCCGCTGTGGCTGTCACCCGCCGGCCGTTCGACCGAGTGTCGATGCACACGGCGACCACAAGAGCCGCCCGACACGAGGAGCCGTCCATGGCAACCGCCACCACCACATCCCCCGCCACCGCGACCACCAACGCCGTCCCGTGGGTGCTCGCCACTGCGTTCACACTGTCCGCGGTCCACACCGTGTACGCAGCGGCCGCGGGCATCGAAGACCCGACCTTCACCGTGACGACACCTGCCGCCTGGCTGTTCTACGCCGTCGGATTCGGCTCGGTGTGGCTCGCGCGCCGACAGGAAGCCTGGGCCCGGATCGGCGTGCTCGCCTACCTCGTCGTGCTGCTGGCGATCAGCGTCTTCTACTACCCGACCACGTTCACCGCGGAAAAGCAGACCGTGTTCGGCTGGTTCGAGAACGACGTCTACGTCGGATTGCTGATGATCGCCGCGTATTCGATGGTGGGCCGGGTCCGATCGTCGCTCTCGGTGCACTGATCCGCGAACTCCGCCCTTCCGGGGTATCCGCTCGTGGAAACAGGAAAGACGAAAGCGCCCGGCGTCAGCCCTCGATGATGCGCTTGATCGCGTCCAATGTCGCGGGAATACCGCTGCGGGCGGCCTGTTCCCGTCCGGCGATCTCGCGGGGCGCATCGGCGCCGAACCGCTCGTGGAAGAACTTCAGCCCGGCCTCGGTGAACTCCCAGGTCTCCGTCAGCTCCGTGCCGGCGTCCGCGGGCTTCATCAGATAGCTCCAGCGCACGAAACCGGGACCGACCGACCACGCGAACTCACGACCCGGGGATGCGACGACCACCTCCGACCGTGTCTCCCAGGTACGTTCGGGAGTCACGTTCCGCCCGGTGAAGAAGGCACCGACCTCGGGACCCTGACCTTCGTCCCACCAGCACTCCGCGCAGACGGGAGACCACTCCCCCGTGCGGGTGACATCGGAGACGAGGGCGTACACCTCGTCCGGTGTTGCGGAAACGACGACGGAGGACTCGAAGGTCAAGGGTGCAGTCTGCATGGCCACCATCCTGCCTTACGAGGCGAGTCCGAATTCGCGGGTATCCGCTTGGCCACCAGTCATCCTCCTGCTCGATCGTCGCAGTGTACGACTGGCGGCCGAGCGGATCCGTTTCCCGGCTACAGGTGGGCGGTGCCTCCGAAACGGGGTACTCGGGACTCGTCGGAGTGGTCTCCTCGGCTACCGAGGTATGAGGGAAGAGGTGGCGTCATCATCGAGTCGTTGATCTTCGGAGTGATCGCCTCGAGCGCCCTGGTCCTCGGCGCGCTGGTCGGCGGACGGTTCACCATCCCCAAGCGTGCACTCGCCGCCATGCTGGCGTTCGCCGCAGGCGCACTGATCACCGCGTTGACCTTCGAACTGTTCGAAGAGTCGTACGAGAAGGGCGGCATCTGGCGCGCCGCGCTCGGACTCGCGGTCGGCGCGATCGTCTTCACCCTCCTCAACCGGCAACTGGACCGGCTGGCCGAGGCAGACACCGCCAGTCGCAAGGCAGCGAGAAGCTCGACCTCGACGCCGCGACGGAGAAGGCACCCTCCACCGCCTCCGTCAGCGGAGCCGCCCCGAAGCACTGGTCGGGAGCGCGTCCATGCGCGCGCAGGGCCGATCCCAGACCTTCATCCTCGGCACGTGGGTGATCTGCGCCGTGCTGCTCACTCTGGCCGTCGTCGTGGGCGCCGGACCGCTCGCCTCGAGTGCACCCGAGACGATCTCGTTGCCGCTCGCCTTCGCCGCCGGTGCGGTGCTCGCGTCCCTGGCGGACACCCTCATGCCCGAGGCCTACGAAAAAGGCGGCCCGACGGTCGCATTGAGCACTGCCGCCGGATTCGTCCTCTCGTACGTCCTTGCCTCGGTGTGATGTGGCGGGGTAGGAAACGCCGAGGTCGACCCGACTGCGAGACGCGCGAACCACACTCGTCTGCCGGGGTCGTGGGAAGATACTCGGATGCCCCGGAACCTGATTCGAGCAATGGTAGGGACCGAGTTGCATCGACTCGGCGTACTCGCGCGCCGCGTTTCGTCGGTGTTCGACCGATCCAGCCTCGCACTGACGGGACGCCGCGAGCACTTCGATCCGGGCCATCCCTGGCTTCTCAGCGGCGAGGAACGGGGCAACAGCGACACCAGGATTCGACAATGGACCGACGGCAACGACGTCACTCCGCTGATCCACGGCAAGGTGTACTTCGCGGCGCTGGCGGACGCCCTGCACCGCGCCGGACCGAATGACCTGGTGCTGTTCACGGATTGGCGCGGCGACCCCGATCAACAGCTCGTCGACGGCGTGACGGTGGCCGGCGCATTCGCCGCCGCCGCGCGTCGCGGTGCGATCGTCAAGGGCATGATGTGGCGCTCCCACATCGAGACGCTGGGCTATCCCGGCCGCCGCAACCGCAAGCTCGCGAAGATTCTCGAGGCGGCCGGTGGGGAGGTGATCCTCGACCAGCGAGTTCCCGTCTTCGGCAGTCATCACCAGAAATTCGTCGTGGTGCGCTACGCCGACCCGGACACGCCGGACGTCGCGTTCGTCGGCGGTATCGACCTCGCGCGGGCACGACGCGACGACGCCGACCACTTCGGCGATCCGATGAGCCGACCGTTCCCACCCGAGTACGGCGAGACCCCGGCATGGCACGATGCGCAGTTGCAAATCCACGGCCCCGCCGTCCGCGACGTCGAGGACGTCTTCCGTGAGCGCTGGGAAGACCCCGCCGCGTTGTCCCGATTGCCGTGGCACGCTCTGCCCGACATTCTGCGAGGCGTCACCCGCTCCCCGTCCGAACTGCCTCCTCCCGCTGCACCACCCGCTCCGTGCGGAACCTGTTCGGTGCAGTTGTTGCGAACCTATCCGCGTCGCCGGCCTGCGTATCCGTTCGCAAGGGACGGGGAGCGGAGCGCGGCCCAGGCCTACGCGAAGGTGCTGCACCGGGCCCGAAGTCTGGTGTACGTGGAGGATCAGTACCTGTGGTCGGTGGATGTGGCGCGTGTGTTCGCCGAGGCACTGCGCCGCGAACCGGGACTGCGCCTGGTGGCGGTCGTCCCCAAGTTCCTCGACGAGGACAGCCCCATCACCATCCCGTCCGCGCTGTTGGGGCACTCGTCGGCGCTCGAGACCATCCGTGACGCGGGTGGCGATCGCGTGCTGGTCCTCGACCTCGAGAACGACCGGGGCATCCCCGTGTACGTGCACTCGAAGGTGTGCATCGTCGACGACACGTGGGCGGCGGTCGGCAGCGACAATTTCAACCGGCGTTCCTGGACCCATGATTCGGAACTGACTGCCGCCGTGCTGGACACCGTGCGGGACACGCGCGCGCCCGTCGACCCGGCGGGACTCGGTGACGGCGCCCGTCGATTCGCTCGCGATCTGCGTCTCGAGCTGGCCCGGGAGCATCTCGCCAGGAAGGACGGTGACGACTCCGATCTGGTCGATCTGGACGAGTTCTTCGACGTCGTCCGAACCAGCGTCGATGCCCTGGACCGTTGGCACAAGGCACCGTCGGCGGGTACGAGGCCGGCGGGTCGGCTGCGCCGCCACCACATCGATGTGCCGCCGCAGTGGCAACAGGTTGCCGCCTCCCTGGTCTACCGGTTGATCGTCGACCCGGACGGGCGGCCGATCCGGATGCGGCTGCGCCGTACCTACTGACCGACGATTGGCCCACCCCTCGACGGGGTACGCGGACTCCACAATCCGACACCGGTGAGGAGTACCCAGCATGGCGGTCACCGTCTCCGACCGATTCGACATCGACGCCGCGCCAGAACAGGTGATGCGCGCGCTCGAGGATGTCGAACACATTCCCGAATGGTCGTCGGCCCACAAGAACGTCGAGGTCCTCACCCGGGACCCTGAGGGCCGTCCCCGCCGGATACGGATGACGTTGTCGCTGTTCGGGTTCTCCGACACCCAGACGATCGAACACGACTGGACCGAACGATCGACGTCCTGGACCCTGGTCGACAGCACGATGCAGCGCAGCCAGGACGGGATGTACGCACTGGAACCGAGCGAACACGGCACCCGCGTGCAGGTCACCATGTCACTGGATCCGAAGGTGCCCGTCCCCGGTTTCGTTCTTCGGCGCGGCCAGAAACATGCCCTCGACGCGATCCGTAGGGGGCTGACCGACTTCGTCCTCGCCCGCTACACCTGATCCCCGCTACACCTGATCTCAGAGCAACTCACGGATTCCGCACAGCGGCACATGGATCCAGCCTTCCCGGACGGCGACAGCTCGCTGCGTCGCATCGGGTCGGGTGGTTCTCCCGAGCGCTGCGGCCCGTGCGGCAAGGCCCGCGACGACCGCATCGAACGCGTCGTCCGAGGTGATGCAGAGGTCCCGGAAGCCACCGAGATCCAGTTCCGGAAGGGCCTGTTCCAGTGCAGCCACGGACGCGGCCCGCACCTCGCGGTTCTTCGTACTCTTGTAACCCTTGAACGGCAGGTCCCAGCCCCGTAACGCCGCGGCGGGATACACCTCGACCACGGCTCCGTCGACGCGGTCGACATCGACCCCGACCGCCTCGAGTTCGGCGAGCAGTCCCGCGCACCGGAGCGCAACATGCGCGATGAGGTCTGCGGACACGCTCAGCGGGACGATCCCCGTCTCGGCATGCACGATGCGGTCGGTCAACCGCCGGACCAACGGGAGGCGTCCGGAGCGGCTGCTCAGGGCGCGTTCGCGCGAGTACTCGAGGCGGTGGTGTGCGGCGACGAAGTCGACGAACGCGTCCGGCCATCCGAACGGCGCGTCGATGCCGCTCCGGTCCGCCGCCGTCACCGCGTTCATGACCTCCCGGTCGGTCGCGCCGAGCCGCAACTCCCGGACCGTCGCGGTGCCGTCCTCCCAAGCGAGGGTGGCGACCGCCGTCTTCGCCGGTTCCGCCGCGAGGTCGACCCCTACCGTCTGCACCCACGCCACGGTATCCGCTGGCTGCACTGCGTGCCCCCGTGGATTACCTTCCGTATTCGTGCCACGGTGGAGGCGGATCCTTTCCAGGAGGTGCATCGCCATGGAGCACACCCAGCACACCAGCCCGGCGCAGGAATGCCCGGACTGTCACGCACTCGCCGCAGATCTCGAGGCACACAAGCAATGGCACTCCAGGGTCGTCCACGACCTCGCCGTCGCCGTCGAGAAGGAAGTGGACAGACGGACGAAGACCCCCTGACCGGAGCCGGTCCGCGATCCGGCTCGCACCGGAAGGGACGGTGGACGCGCTGGTGGCCGCTCGCGGCGACGGCGGCGTTCGTCGTGCTGCTCGCCGCGACGGGCGCGATCCCGACCTGGCCCGGCCTGATCCACCTCGTGGCGCTGCCGCCGCTGGATCAGTTCACCGACCTGCGGCTCCTGCTGTCGCGGGCGTCGTCGTGGCCGGTGTTCCTGGCGTTGCTCGCCGGCGTGACCGCGGTCCGGATGGTGCTCATGGCGTGGCTGCTGGGCGGCCTCGACGCCCGCCGCCTGCGATTCGCCGCCCTGTTCTACGCGGTTGCGTTCGGGCCGGTGCTGGTGGCGGCGTTCGCCGATGCCGTCGCCTACGCGGTCCTGTACTCGCGGTTGTTCTGGCCCGCAGTCGCCCTGGTCGGGGCGCTGGTATTCACTCTCGGCGCGGTGCCGTGGCAGGGCCGGCCCCGGTTGCGCGAGGCCGTCGCACTGACCTGGCGGCGTGGGCTGCGGGTCGAGGTGATGCTGCCGTACTGTGCGGTGGTCCTGGCGCTGGGTGCCGTGGCCGATCGGATCCCGGGCCTGACCGTGCCGCTCGTGCCGGTCTCGGCCGTCGCGACCGGGCTGACGATCGCGATGATGGACCGCCCGGCATTGCGACGACCGCGAGCAGCCCTGACCGCGCTCGTCGCGGTGCTCACCGCCGTGTCGATCGCGTTCGTCGCAACCCGCGGGTACGACGAACCGGAACCCGGTCCGCCACAACCGGGTTCGCTGTTGATCGTGGCCGGAATCAACTCGGCGTCGGGACGGAGCGTGATCCACGCGACGGACGTGCACCGCCTCGGCTACCGCTGCGAGCAGGTGTACTACTTCTCGTATGCCGGACCGGGTAACGGGCAACCACAGGAGGACGCGACCTGCCCGATCCGCACCGGCGCCCCCTACGGACCCACCGACACCGAGAGGCCGTTCCGGGAGCAGGTCGATCTGTTCGTCGAGCAGGCATCCGCGTTGCCTCGCCCACTTGTGGTCGCCGCGCACTCGCACGCCGTCTGGGTGGTGTGGGAAGCCGCCGCCACCGGCCGGGTCGACGTCGACGCGTTGCTGCTGGTCGGCGCCTTTTCGAGCACCCCGACCGGTTACCCTCCACCGCACGTGGACGAACCCGGCCGCGTCCTGGGCGACCTGCTGCGGGTCGCGGCATCGTCCGCCGGCCTGATCGACTTCCACTTCGACCCGGACTCCCCCGCCGCGCGGGACCTGCTCGGTACGGCGGGAACAGCGGAATCGATTCTTGCTCAGCGACTTCCGCAGAATGTACGTGCCATGAGCCTGCCTTCGGCCGCCGATCTGCCCTTGATGACGGACCACCGACTGGATGTCGAACGAAACGGGTGCCCGGCGCGCGTCGCCCACCCGAACCTGCCCGCATCGGCAGCATTCGAGGACGCGACGATCCGCTTCCTGAACGGCCGCACTCCCCCACCGTGCCCGCCGTGGCGGGACTGGGGCGCCGTGGCCTTCCGGCCGTTCGGGATGCCCTCGGGACAAGCATTGCGATGATTCCGACGGCCGTGTCGAGGATTGTCATCGAGGCGGGTCTTCGAAGGAGCATGATGGAAGGGTGAGCCAGGGGCGCCGGAAGCCTCCAACCAATGGCCGGGATGTAAGGCGTTGCTCCACAACGTCTTTACGCACCTGCGCGCACCGCACCATGAGGAGTGACCGCCATGACATCGATCCAACCCGGCGGTAATGGAGGTGGCGGGACGATGGCCCGCCCGAACTCGTCCGGCCTGGCGGAGGTCATCGACACCATTCTGGACAAGGGCCTCGTCATCGACGCGTTCGTACGAGTCTCGCTCGTCGGCATCGAGCTCGTGACCATCGACGCCCGCATCGTGGTCGCCAGCGTCGACACCTACCTGCGCTTCGCCGAGGCCGTGAACCGGCTCGAGATCTCCCAGACCGAACCGAAGGGCCTGCCCGACATCGTCGGTGACATCGGCGGCAAGGCCATCGAAAGCGCCGCCAAGAAGAAGACCAACAGCGCTCTGGACTCGGCGGCCGAAAAGATCCTCGGGTTCCTCGACGACGTCGCCGAGCAACGCCGGCGGAAGTAACGATCGTCGTGCAGTGAGGTGCCTGCGTGAGCCGATGACCTACGGCGAGCGCAGCGATGATTCTGCCGAGGCCCGAAGGTCTACCCCTCTTGCCGAGACAACCAACCTACGGGAGTACGGAATGGGACTCATCGACATCGAACTGTTCGCAACCCTCGACCTCGTCGGGCAGGCACCCGGCGGCCCCGACGAGGACCCGGAGGGGTTCCCGTTCGGCGGCTGGCAGGCGCCCCTGATCGACGAGGTCACCGGTGCGCAGGTCGGTGCCGCGTACGAGGACACGGACGCTCTCCTGCTCGGCCGGCGGACCTACGACATCTTCGCCGCCTACTGGCCACATCAGGAGGGCGGCGAGGACGGCGGCATCGCCACTCTCTTCAACAGCGTCCCCAAGTACGTGGCCTCCCGCGGCAAACCCGACCTCTCGTGGGCCGGGTCCACGCAACTCGGCCCGGATCTGGCGGCCGCGGTGCGCGAGATCCGCGACCGGCACGGGCACACCAAGGTCGTCGGGAGTCTCAACCTGGTGCAGACACTCCTGCGCGAGAAACTCTTCGACCGGCTCGACCTGTGGGTGCACCCGATCGTGCTCGGCGTCGGGAAGAAGGTGTTCGACGGGGGCGCGGTGCCCACGAACCTCACCCTCCTCGAACCGCCGGTCGCGAGCGGGAAGGGCACCGTGTACCTGCGCTACGGACTCGCCCCCGGCACGCCGGAGACGGGAGACATGAGCGCACCCGCTCGCGGCGTCGGACGCGACGACTGAAGCCCGCCCACAGCCGAGTTGTCTGTGACCTGCAGTTTCTCCAAGTTTATGCGTAACGAGCCGGACATTCCGGTCGATCACGTGGCAGCGGAAACATGCACTGCGGGTGTCCGCGCCGAGATCTCAGTGTCGATTCAGGAGAAACATTGCATACCAGGCCGGGCCCGACGCACACGACCGACAGATTAGTGACCGACGCGAACGAGATCGCGGAACGAACCGTGCGAGGCCTGGCATGACCGTTCGCACCTACGGCCCCGCGCACCGTTGGTTCGCCTGGCGACCGGTGGACACCACCGACGGAGGTCGTGTGTGGATGCGCGTCGTCTGGAGACGACGCGCATACATCGACCTGGGCACCGCTCCCGGTTCCATGCAGTACTGGACGTACTGGGACCACGAACCGCACGACCGGTGACGACGCCCGGCGGCGTCCCTACCGGGCTGCCTGAGCGGTCGCCCACCGGTAGTCCGCCTTGCCGGCCGGCGTCCTCTTCACCTCGTCGACGACGACGATCGAACGCGGGATCTTGTAGCCCGCCAACGACTTGCGGCAGTGCTCCTGCACCTCTTCCAGCGTCAACTCGCCCGTGTCCGGGTAGGTGGCGATGACCGCGGCGACGGCCTGCCCCATACGCTCGTCCGGCACGGGCACGACGAGGGCGTCCGCGACGGCCGGGTGCGCATGCAGTGCGGCCTCGACCTCCTCGGCGAAGACCTTCTCGCCACCGGTGTTGATGCACTGCGAGCCACGCCCGAGGAAGACGATGGTGCCGTCGGCCTCCACGCGACCCATGTCGCCGAGGACCGACAGGCGGGTACCGTCGGCGCGGGTCGGGAACGTCCTGGCGGTCTTCTCCTCGTCCTTGTAGTAGCCGAGGGGTACGTTGCCGATCCGCGCGATGTATCCGACGTCGTCCGAACCCGGCGGAATCTGCTCGAGGCGCTCGTCGACGAGAATCATGTTGGGCGACGGCGGCATCCGCAGATTTCCGGCCTCGTCGACGTCGAACGCGCCGTCGTTGCCGGATTCCGAGGCACCGAAGTTGTCGCGCAACAACAAATCCGGCTTCACGGCGAGCATCCGGTCGCGCACACTCGTCGACCAGATCGCGCCGCCCGAGGTGATCGAGAACAGCGAACTGTAGTCGACCTCGCCCTTCCTGCGTTCCATCTCGTCGACCAACGGCAATCCCATACCGTCCCCGACGATGAGAATCACCTGCACCTTGTCCTTCTCGATGGACTCGACGACCTTCTTCGCGTCGAAATCCCGCCTCAGCACGACCCGGGCACCGAGCGTGAAGAACGTGAACAGCGAGTACAGGGCGGCACCGTGCATGAGGGGTGCTGCAATGAGGAACGCGAGGCCGGGGAACTCCTTCGCTCCCGCCGCCACCTCGGCGAGATCCTTCCGCGGTTCGGTGCCGTACGGGTTGCCTCCGGAGAGCGGCTTGCGGAAGAAGTCGTCGTGCCGCCACATGACACCCTTCGGGTATCCCGTCGTGCCACCCGTGTAGAGCAGGTACAGGTCGTCTCCCGAGCGCGTCGGGAACTCGGCCTCGGCCGGCAGATCGTATGCGTCGGCGAAGGAGGTCACGGCGACGGACCGGCGCTCGGCAGCCTCCCGCAGCTCGTCCTCGGTCTCGCCCACCACGAAGACCGACCGGATCAGCGGACAACTGTCGAGCAGGGACGCGAGCACCCGCTGATGTTCCGGAAGCTCGACGACGACCGCCGCCGAATCCGAATTGGTGAAGATGTACTCGAGTTCCGCGGGGGTGTACCGGTAGTTGACGTTGATCGGCACGGCTCGGATCTTGATGAGGCCGAGGATGCTCGTGACGTGTTCGACGCTGTTCTTGAGGAACAGCGCCACATGATCGCCCTGGGAAATTCCGGCGCGGGCGAAGAGCTGTCCCGTGCGGTTGGATTCGGCTTCCAGTTGCGCATACGTGAGGTTCAGGTCTTCGTAGGTGAGCGCGATGCGATCCGGCACCGCGGCGGCGACCGTCTCGAATACATCCGCAAGGTTGAACTGCATCCCGAATCCCCTCCTGCAACCGTCCGAGTCCGTTTCGTCGGGCTCCGACCACGAATCTAGAACACGTTGCACCTGTGGTGGAAGGGTTTGTACCGATTGCCCGGGCCGATCAGCCGAGACTGTGTGGACTCCAGCACCCGGTCGGGTCCGGAACGCGCGCCCCGCGCAACCCGTCGGATGCCGGAGTCCACTGTCAACCCCTTATCGGGTCCACCGCTCTACCGGGTCACAGTCCCGGCGCTTACTCCGCCAGCCAGATGACCGCCCACCCTCCGTAGCCGTCCTGGCACTCGTACATGGCGTGGGGGTTGGCGTTATCGAAGATCCACTCCAGGCAATCCCATTCACTGTTCAGTCCGGTCTTCAGCGGAATTCGCGTTTCCGCCGAAGCGGTGCCGGCGGCTCCTGCCACGATGGCGGTGGCGCTCACCGCGACGGCCAGCGATGCGATCAGTTTCTTCATCCGAGTTCTCCTCACAGTGTGTGTTCATTGACGAAGAGGTGACCGGTCTGCGCTCTTCACGGATGAGAGCGCGGTCGCCCCGGCAATGTTCCCTGGGTTCCGAAACTTCTCTGCGGGTTGATATTTCGCTTCCCACAGAGACCCTCGAGCCTCCGCTCCGAATTCGTCCGGCGACTCCGGGAACATTTCGCCCTCTCCGCGTCTCGAACCTTCGGAGCGACCCACTCGGCCGCTCTCACCCGGAACGTAAAGAAGGAATCGAGATGACCACTCCCGCACCGGGCACCGACCCGACCGCAGCAACCACCGACACCGCGACCTCGACCTACCCGGGCGGTGCACCCTCCGCCGTCGACGCGGGTCTGGCCCCGGAATCGACCGCCCCCTCGACGACCCAGGACCCGACAGGCACCGCGTCCGGTCTCGGCATCGACGTCAGCGGCATGATCAACGACCCGAACCAATCGGTCGACCTGTCCATCGACGTGGTCGGCGGCGGTGTCGACGTGGACACCGGCCTCGCGGTGGGTGGCGGCGTCGAGGTGTCGATCAGCGCACCGGGTGGCGTACCTCAGGTCAGCGTCGGCGGTGGTGGCCAGGTCGCGGCCGGCGGCCGGTTCGACGTGTACGGCACCTACGACGACATCGACGTCACCACCGACGCCGAGGCCGGCACCATGGATGCCGAGATCGAATCCGTCGACGCATCCGCTTCCGGATACGGCGGAGTTCAGGCGGGTGTCGAGTTCGGAGTCGACTTCTCCGCAAGCCCGGTGGACGGCGGGATCCCCGGCATCGGTGTCAGCGGTGAAGTCGGCTTCGAAACCCAGAGCGGACTCGACGTGGACGGGGGGTACAGCAACTTCGACCTGCACAGCGAACCCGGCTACGACACCGGGTGGTGAACACCCGGGCACTCGGCCGGTGCTACCGCACGATCCGTTCGCCGAGCACGATCAACGTCTCGCACAGCAGGTCACGCACCTGGTCCTGGCTGAGTGCCTTGCGGTCCACCTACTCCCGGATCGCCGACTTCACCATCCCGCCGTAGGCACGAACGGTCGCCGGCGCGGTGTCGCGCGCGTCCCCGGAACCGGTGAATCCGATGGCTTCGGGGACCCGTTCGGCGGCTCGGTTGTCCACCTCGTCGTGGATCGCCCGGAGTTCCGGGTCGTTTCCACCGCCGTCCACGCCGATCGTGAGCCAGGTGCGTCCGTGCGCGGCAAGGATTTTCATCAGCCAGTCCGTCGCGCCGATCCCTCTTGACGCCGTGCCGACAAGCCTGGAAGCATCCGATCCGATGATGATCGTCCGCGGTATGGGGGCCGCCCTGCGTGCCGGAACGGCGCCGTCCACGGCTCGCGCCGCGACGAGCAGGCACCCGCGCCACACCGACACGAGGACGGGCGAATGAACAGCACCTCTTCGACCGATGCCGACCATTCGATCGTCGTCATCGGTGCCGGTTTCGGCGGCATCGCGCTGGCCGCGAAACTCCGCGAGGCCGGGGTCCACGATTTCGTGATCTTCGAACGGGCCGCGGATCTGGGAGGCACCTGGCGCGACAACACCTACCCGGGTTGTGCGTGCGACGTGCCTTCCCACCTGTACAGCTACTCGTTCGCCCCGAACCCCGACTGGTCCCGGATGTACGGCAGGCAGCCGGAGATCCTCGACTACCTCCGGACGGTCGCCGCGCACCACGACGTCGAGCGGCACATCCGGTACGAGGTCGAGCTGCTCGGAGCCGACTGGGACGAAGACACCGGCCGCTGGATCCTCCACACCAGCGCGGGCGAGGCGACCACCCACGTACTGATCACCGCCGCCGGCGTGTACGGCGAGGCACGGTACCCGGACATCCCCGGGCGAGACACGTTCGCGGGGAGCGCGTTCCACTCCCTGCACTGGAATCACGACTACGACCCCACCGGCGACCGCATCGCCGTCATCGGGACCGGAGCGTCTGCGGTCCAGTTCGTTCCCGAGTTGCAGCCCAAGGCCGAGCGACTGCTGGTCCTCCAGCGATCGGCGCCGTGGATCATCCCCCGCATGGACCGCGTGACGACCGAATTCGAGCGCCGGCTCATCCGGCGGGTGCCCGTCGTCGGCAAGGCGATGCGCGCCGCGTACTACTCGATGATCGAAGGCTTCGGCCTGGTCGGATTCGTGAACAACAAGTTCCGCTATCCCTACGAACTCCTGGGCCGATATCAGTTGCGCCGTCAGGTACGCGATCCCGAGCTGCGCAGGAAGCTCACCCCGGACTACATGATCGGTTGCAAACGCGCCATCTTCTCCGACGACTGGTTCCCGGCGCTGACCCGACCGAACGTCGACGTCGTCACCACCGGGATCGCGGAGATCCGGCCACACTCCGTCGTCACCCGCGACGGCACCGAGCATCCCGTGGACACCATCGTCTATGCAACCGGATTCGATGTTCCACCAGCGGTATACGAACGGATCCGCGGGCATGGCGGGCACACCTACGCCGACCTGTACCGCAAGAACCCGGCGAGCTATCTCGGCATGTCCCTCGCAGGATTCCCGAACTTCTTCAACACCCTCGGCGCCTTCGGTGCGGTCGGGAACCAGTCGGCGATCTTCATGATCGAGGCACAGGTGCGCTACATCGTCGACGCCCTCACCACGATGCGACGTAACCGGGTGTCCCGGATCGAGGTTCGCGACAGCGCTCAGAGCGCGTTCGTCGACGAGATGAACCGGCGCAGCGACGGCACCGTGTGGCTCACCGGCGGATGCGACACCAGTTACTACCACACCGCGGACGGCAGGAACGCCGGCCTGTACCCGGGGTGGAGCTTCGAATACGCCCGCCGTGTCCGGAAATTCGACATGGCCCCCTTCGACATCGAGGTCCTCCGATGACCGCCCGCACCCGGCCGCGAGATGGACGTCACCGGAAAGACCGTGCTCGTCACCGGTTCGGCACAGGGAATCGGCCGTGCGGTCGCCGAGCGCCTCGTCCGCTGCGGAGCGCGCGTGGCGCTCGTCGACATCGACCGCGACGCAATCGAATCCGCCGCGACGGCCCTCGGAGACCGGGCACTCGCACTGACCGCCGACGTCCGGGACCGTCGGGCCATGTCCGCTGTCGTCGCGGACACCACCGGCTACTTCGGCGGACTCGACGTGGTGGTCGCGAACGCCGGCGTCACCCCCGTCCCGGCCACCCTCCGGACGATGCGGGACGACGAGTTCGACCGGGTCATCGGCATCAACCTCACCGGGGTGTACAACACCGTCCGGCCCGCGCTCGATCACATCGTCGACCGTTCCGGTCACGTGGTGGTCGTATCGTCCTGTGCTGCCTTCGCTCCCGGGGCGGGCGGCTCCCCGTACATGATCAGCAAGTCCGCGGTGGAGCAACTCGGCCGCGCTCTCCGCGTCGAGCTCGCGGCCCACGGGGCCTCCGCGGGTATCGCCTATTTCGGCGTCGTGGACACCGCGATGACCCACGACATGCTCGACGCCGACGAGCTCGGCCGCGAAATCGACAACCTCCTTCCGTGGCCCCTCAACCGGCGCATCACCGCCGAGCGGGCCGCCCGGACGATCGTGGACGGCATCCGCCGGCGGGCACCGATGACCGTTGCCCCGGCGGGCTGGCGGCAGTACTCGTGGCTACGCGGACTGGTCAACCCCGTCCTCGACCGCCGAATGGCAACCGACGGCCACCTTCACGGACTTCTCCACCGGCTGGAAGCCCGGAATCGGTGACCTTCACCGACGGCGCAACTTCTCCCCGACCCGGCGAGCCAGCACCGAAAGCTTCGACGCGGCCATGAGCGCACGGAACGGCAAGCTGTCGTCCCGCGGAAGAATGCCCGCTCGCTGGACGGCATCCAGGAAGTCGAAGAGCGTCTCCCCCTCGCTCATCAACCCGTCGGGGCCGAAGTGGTATCGATCGACGGCGGGCGCCTGGATGAACCGTCCGTCGCCGTAGATCACCGGTGCCGAGTCGTCGTAGGGGTACAGGCGGAGCGCACCCGAGAAGTGGCCGCTTCCGATGTACCGGATGACCGTGCGGACCGTGCCGTCGGGCTGGACGTCGACGTATACCTGATCGGGCAACGGGTCGTAGCGCCAGTCCGGGATGGCGTCGAAGAACGCGAAGTTGTACCTCACGAACTCGTCGATACCGACGATCGTGCGCCCGAACGTCGTGGGGTCGACGTAGCGGAGGTCCTGGGCATACAGCTCGTCGTTGATACTCATGTCGCGGACCAGGAAGCTCCACCAGTACTTCTTGGCCCACGTCATCACCCACGACAGATCCGTGCCGTGGCGCTCGCTCAGGTAGTCGAGCTTCTTCTCGAACATCGTGAACCACTCACGAGTGGTGGCCTGCAGTTCCGGCTCGGGGATCGCGCGGATCGGCACGCCTCGATTGGAATCGAGGAAATCCGGTACGGGACCGGCAAGTCGCGGTCGCGCCAATGCCCGCTGAAACTCTTCTTCGTCGAACATGCGTCGCTCCCTCACCCTCGCATCAGCAACGAGCCTGGCCGGGAAGCCGATCACTCGAAGTAGGACGCATAGTCCTTGAAGGGAACCTGCCCGGTCGGGCTGGCCTTCACGGCGTCGGCGACCTCCGGGGGGATGGGAGCCCAGTAGGCGGGCATCGCCGCCGCCAACGACGGCTTCAGGATGTAGAGCAGGGCGAAGTTCACGATCCACAGCGGCGGCGCCATCGACATGCCCACCTCCGAGGTCACGCCCTCCTTGGTGTTGGTCACCAGCTGCGCCGTCCCGGATATCTGTTGTGCCGCAAAGCCGTAGACCGCCTGAACCGTGTACGCCGACCGGTAGAGCGCCACCAGGGTATCCGTTGCGCCGTTGTTCCGCAGCCACGTACCCACGAAACCGCCCGGGGCGATCAGCGAATTCACCTGCCGCGTAGGTGCGTCCGCGTTGGCCGGACTCTCCAGCAACCCGGCGGGGTTCACGTAGAGCCCGTAGCTTCCGAGGACCGACGGTGTGGAAACGCCGTCGACATCCGAGAAGAGGGGCCGGCCGTTCGTATTGGTGAGGATCTCGGCGCACGCGTTGATCACCGCGGCGGCGTCGCTGCTGCCGCCGACTCCGCCTCCGGTGGTGAGGTCCTGATACTGCTGTTCGGTGAGAGCGTCCTCCGGCCCCAACCCGATGCGGGCGGCGATCTCTTCCGCAGCCTGCTGACCGAGCGACTGGTTGAGCTGCGACGGATCGGTCATCTGCGGAGGCGCCAGGTATTCGTAGCCGGGCGCTCCGGAGAACGGTGGGGAGAACCCGGTGTCCGTCGCCGGGTCGCCGACGGCCGTCCCGGTCGCAGACAAGGAGAGAACGCACGCTCCGACCAGTGCCAGTAGCGAGACGGTTCGGCGACGACGGGTTGCTCCGCGCCGAGGTTTCGGAACCACCGAATCTGTGCCGCGCATAGGTCATCCTCCCAGAACACCGTCGGGTGATCGAAGACGAGCCTTCTCAGTGAAACGCCCGGTCCGACGCCGCGTCAAGATCTACTTCGGCACGGCGTTACCGGATTCGAGCGTCGAACGGCGGTGGTGGGTGCGGGCTTTTGCGCGGTTGCCGCACAGTTCCATCGAGCACCACGTGCGGCGCCGGTTCCGGGAGTGGTCGTAGTAGGCCCAGCGGCAACTCGGTTCCCGGCAGGCCTTGAGGCGGCTCCAGGTGTCGTCCGCGACCGCCTCGGCGACCGCGATCAGCAGCCGGGTCAGGGCAGCGTCGATCGGGTCGCGCGAGGCCGGAATCAGCTGTGGCGGTGCAACGGTGACGTCGAGTGTCATCGGCAGGGACGGCGCGAGTGCGGCGATCCTCGCCGTGGCGTCCGGGTCCAGACCGTCCGGTCGGGGGCTGGCGACCGGCTCGGCGTTGTTGCCGGCGATCAGAGCCCGCAACCCCTCCCGGATGTGTGCGGCTCGATCCCGTTGCCGTGCAGTGGCGGACGCGGCGTCATGCGCCAGGTCGTGTGCATGGAACCAGTCCACGAGCTGTGCGGGGGTGGCGATGTCGTCCCGATCGGCCCGGCGCGTGTTGACGAACTCTTCGATCCAGCGGAGCCGTCCGGGCGCGGTTCCGACGGGATCGTTGTCCGGGCGAGGTTCCACCATGACCCCATCCTAACCATCTATTGACGTTGACAGGTTATGTAACTAGCGTAGTCCTTATACCGGTTAGCCGACGCGAGGCAAGCATCGGAATCGACACCGACAACCCCTGCGCCGTGGCCCGGTGACAGGAGAGGAGGCCATCGACATGGCTTCGGTAACCAGAGAGATCACGATCGCAGCCGATGCGGACCGCGCCTGGCAGGTTCTCGGCGACTTCATCGACGGACCGATCCGGATGGCGCCCGGTTTCGTACGCGACAGCGTCCTGAGCGAACCCGGAGTCAGGACCGTGACGTTCGTCGACGGAACGGTGATGCGGGAACGCGAGATCACGGTGGACGACGCCGGCCGACGGCTGGTCTACGCGATCGTCGGCGGCACCGCGCCACCGGAACACGACAACGCGTCGGTTCAGGTGTCCCCGCTCCCCGACGGGCGCTGCACAGTCACCTGGACCCACGACGTGCTTCCCGCCGGGTTCGCACCCGCCTGGGGTCCCAACATGGAACTCGTCCTCGAACTGTTCCGGAAGACACTGGAAGGCACACAAGACATTTCGACGTGAGCGCGACGATGCTACCGGTTCGGAAGGCGAAGACCGACACACTCGCTGCGCAGGCTACGAGTGCCCACGCGACGGTCGGCTCGCCCCGAAATGCGGGCGAGCCGACCGTCGCGCGAGGTCAGGAGACGATCAGCTCGTCGATCTGATTGATCGCCGACGAGGCACCCTCGACCACACCCATGTCGAGCACCGTCTGGAGCGCCTCGGCGGAGGCATACGTGGCCACATACGTTGCCCGCGTGCCACCTTCGTGTTCGGCGAAGGTGTAGACGTTCTCGGAGACCGGCAGTTCCGGATTCGGGTTGAAGTCGAGATCGGCGAAACCGTCGACGAAACTGAAGCTCGTCGGTTCGTCGACCGTCTTGATCTCCCAGTACCCGGCGTGCTTGTCGCCTTCGGGTCCCGTCATGAAGTAGGTGACACGGCCGCCCGGCCGGAGATCGTGGTCGACCACGGTCGCCGGGTAGGTCGGCGGACCCCACACCTTCTCCAGCTGGCGTGGGTCGGCGTAGACCTGCCAGATGCGCGCGACCGGGGCGGCGAAATCGGCTGTGATGGTCAGTGTTCGGTTGTCGATGTCGTGTCGGACGTCGGTGACAGGCATGTCGTCAGCTCTCCTCGGTCGAGTCGGTTGCGATGAGTTCGTCGATACGTGCGATGCGACCGCGCCACACCTGCTCGAGTTCGGTGAGCATGGACGCCACCGACCGCACCGCCGCCACGTCGCCACTGGCCAACTGCTCCCGGCCGCTGCGGCGCTTCGTCAGCAGGCCGGCCTTCTCCAATACCGCGACGTGCTTCTGGACAGCGGCGAAGCTCATGTCGTAGTTCGCCGCGAGCGCGGAAACCGAGTGCTCCCCGGCCAGCACACGGCGCAGGATGTCGCGCCGGGTTCGGTCGGACAGCGCGTGGAACAGGGCATCTGCCCGGTCCTCGTCGTCTCCGCTCACGAGAACCAATATACAACCAAATGGTTGTACGTCGTCAAGCCTCGGAGTGTTCCGCCAGGTCAGAGCCCCGGCGGGAATCCACCGGTCGCGATCGGACCCCAGCTTTCGATACGGACCCGGATCAGGGTCTTGTTCTGCCTGACCATGGCTTCGCGGTACTCGTCCCAGTCGGGATGCTCACCCGCGATGCAGCGGTAGTACTCGACGAGGCCGTCGAGCGCCTCCGGCATGTCCAGAACCTCCGCGCGTCCGTTCACCTGCACGTACGCGTCGTTCCAGTCGTCGGACAGGACGCAGAGCATCACGTGCGGATTCCGCCGCGCATTGCGGGCCTTGGCCCGCGCCGGGTAGGTGGACACCACGATGTGGCCGTCTGCGTCGACCCCGCAGGTCACCGGTGACATCTGCGGAGTGCCGTCCGAGCGGACCGTGGCCAGGACCGCCCGGTGTCGCGGGCGCAGGAATTCCAGTAGCGCATCACGATCGACCTTTTCGGCGGTGGCGATACGAGGCATGACGAACCCTTTCGATCGGAGTCGTGCGGGTACCAGGGAACGCTACCGCCTCCGAACGATCGCCTCCGAGCGAATGTACCGCTCGTCTCCTTCGATCGACTGAATGTACCGTTCGCTCGGAAAGACGGGGTGTGAGTACCCGCGACCGTGGCCGTGATCGGCGCGAATTCGCGTAGTCGGCTACGCGTGTGCCCGCGCTCGTCCGATCCCATCCTCGAACTGTCCCCCACCCGGCAGTACCGCAGTTCGTCGCGGTACCGACAGTCAGGAAGACCACGATGACCGCAACCCTTCCCGCCGCCCACAATGGTGCCGTCACCACCTCCGACCCGTCGGCGGAAACCTCACCCGTATCGCTCACCATCCCCGAATCCGACCTCGTGCAGTCCCCGCCGTCCGCGGGGCCGGCCGGTGCGCTCGCCGACCTCGCAGGGTCGGGTGCGGAGCAGCTCGCCGGCTACTCCGGAACCCCCGACGCCCCCGGAACCGACCTGCAGGAACTGCTGCGGATGAATCCGCCGGACGCGGCCGAAGCCACGTGGGGTCCCGCGCCGGCAGGACAGCCCGCACTCGAATCCGTCATCTTCCCCGACGATCGCGTCCAGATCGGTGACACGACCGTCTACCCGTGGCGTGTCCACTCGTACCTGCTCATCGAGCTGTCCAACGGCTCGTTTGCGAGCGGCACCGGTTTCTTCATCGGTCCGCACACCGTCATCACCGCCGGGCACTGCGTGTTCGCGCAGGGCAGCGGGCCCGGTTCCGGCTGGGTGCGTTCGGTGACGGTGATGCCCGGCCGCAACGGCTCGTCGCTGCCGTTCGGTTCCGTCCGGGCGAGCGGAAGTAGCCTGCGGTCGGTGCAGGGCTGGACGCAGAACGGCGACTCGAACTGGGACATCGGGGCACTCATCCTTCCCACGAATCTCGGCGACCGAACCGGCTGGCTGGGATTCGGCGTCTACGACGACAACACCCTCCTGTCGTCGATCGCCAACATCACCGGTTATCCGGGCGACAAGCCGACCGGCACGCAGTGGTATCACTCGCGGAGGCTGTCTTCGGTTGCTGCACAACGGATCTTCTACGAGGTCGACACGTTCGGCGGTCAGAGCGGCAGCGCCGTGTATCGCCTCGTGAACGGCCAACGGCACGCCTTCCGGATCCATACCAACGGCGTCTCACCGGGAGTGCCGGTGAACTCCGGTGTCCGTATCACCGGCCCGGTCTTCGACCGATTGAAGGCGTGGAAGGCGTGATTCGAGGCATCGTCCGCTGCGGAAACACCCCGGTCCCGTTCGCCCGCATCGTCGTGGTGACGGGTCCGGGGCCGATGCCGGAGATCGCGATCCTGTCCGGACCCGACGGCAGCTTCACCGTCGGCACGCCCTATCCCGGCCGGTACCTGCTGGCGGTGCACGCCGACGAGTATCGGCCCGCCCGGCTCGAAGTGACCCTGCCCGAGGCGTCCTCGACCGCCGAGGTCGTCGCCGCCCTCGAAACCCTCCCTACCTGAAGGAGTTCAGCTCTCCGCGGCGCTGATGCGCCGGTGTGCAGAAGTGGCGGTGGGAGCCGCCAGAAAGGCACACCGGCGCGTCAGCGCGGCGCGCGTGATTGCATGGAGCAAACGCACGAGGAGTTGCCGATGAGCTATTTCGAACGAACCGGGCCGACCACCTTCCGGGCCACGCATCACGTCGGCGGCGCGTGGGAAACGAACGAACAGCACATCGCACCGGCCCTCGGGCTGATGGCGCACGCCGTCGAACTCGACCGCGACGCCCGCCGGGACGACGGGCTGGCCATCGGCCGGCTCTCCTACGACATCCTGGGCACGCTCCCCATCGACGAGGTCGAGGTGCAGGTCGCCGTCCTGCGTCCCGGACGCACCATCGAACTCGTCGAGGCAGTCCTCGCACACGGAGGCCGTGCCGCCGTGCGCCTGCGCGCCTGGCTGATGCAGACCCGCCCGACCGCCGAACTCGAAGGAACGTCGCTCGCGCGGATCGCCCCGCCCGAGGAGATGGAGGAGTGGGATCCGACGTCGGTGTGGCCCGGCGGATTCATCGAGTCCGCGCAGGTGCGCCGTCGGCAGGTCGAGCCGGGCCGGGCGTCGTACTGGGTACGCACCCCGCTCCCCCTGGTCGCCGGTGAGGACATCAGCGCGGTCGCCGGGGCGGCAGGCCTCCTCGACATCGCCAACGGCATGACCGTGCGCGCCCATCCGAAGGACATCGCGTTCCCCAACATCGACCTGACCGCACATTTCTTCGCCGAGCCGCGCGGCGAGTGGCTCGGGTTCGACACCACCGTCTCGTTCGGGCCGACCGGTCTCGGGCTGACGAGCAGCGTCATCCACGACGTCCACGGGCCGATCGGCACCGCCTCGCAGGTACTGACCGTGCGCCCGTCCTGACCTGCCCGGGCCGGGCTCCACGACGCTCGGTAGTGTCCGTGAACATGCCTCGCGTCACCGTCACCCTGCACAATCACGCCCCCGCGGACGCGTCCGAGCATATCCGCCGGCACGTGCCGCACTACTGCGCGCTCGAAGCAGCGACGGGTGCGTGGAACCGCGTGCTGGCCGACACGCTCGACGGCTTCGATCCGGTCACGGACATCGTCGTCGTCAACGTGAACAGCAACTTTTCGCGCGAACTGTTCACCGAGGAAGCGCAGTTGGACATCGAAGCGACGCGGATCGGCACCACCTCGGTGACGCTGCGGGCAGGAATCGAGCAGGGCGGGTCACTCGCGGCGGATATGTCGGTGACGCTCGTGCAGGTCGGGGACGGCCGCTCCGCGGCGCGGCCGTGGTCGCCCGAGCAGATCGCGTCGCTGGAGGCGCTGCGCAGTCCCCTCCCGATCGCCGATTAGCCGCTCACGAGACGACGACCTCGAGGGGGAGACGGTCCAGGACGGTTTGCATCGTGTGACCGAAACATTCCGGGTCGGCGATCGGCCACCCGTGCCCGCCTGCGACGGTGAACACCGACGTTCCGCCCAGGCACGCGCGGAGCGATTCGACACTCGCCCGCGGGACCAGCTGATCGTCGTGGCTCCACACGAGCGCTGTCGGCAGACGCTGTTGCGCCAGCCGATCCAGAGATTCGTCGAGGTCCAGGCCCCGCGGGATGGAGTCGGTGCGCAATTCGGGTGCCGGATCACCGTCCGTGGTGACGGTGCGGCGCGGCGTATCGACCGAAGCGAGCATCCGTCGCACCAACGCCTCCTCCAGTGCCGTCCCCCGCTCCCGCGGTGATCCGTCGCCGAGCGGGGTCACCGCTCCACCGACGTCCGGCCACGGTCCTCCGTCCACCGGGTTCACGAGAACGAGCCGGGCCACCCGATCCGGAAGAACAGCGGCGGCGCGGATCGCAAGTGCCCCGCCGAACGAGTGCCCGACCAGGGTCACCGAACCGAGTCCGGCAGCATCGAGGAACCGACCGAGCCAGGCCGCGCCTTCCGCCACGGTCCGCTCATCGAGGGATTTGCCCGGCACTGCCGCGAAGGCAGGAATCGCCGGGGCAAAGACCCGTACGGTGCGGGCCAGCCCGGCCAGGGCATGCCGGTAGATCCAGGGCGTCAATCCATATCCGGGCACGAAGACCACCGGTGCTCCCCGGCCGAGGACGCCGCACACCTCCGCCCGGGCATCGACGTGAACAGTGGACCAGGACATCGTTGCGGGGTGACCATCGGTACGGGTGACCGGCGATCCGTGTCGGAGAGGCATGGGGACCTTCGATCGAACGGGTGGGGACACGTCCCACCATGTCGTTTTCCGCGCGATGCGGCGACGGCCGAAATACCCGCAGGGCATACCTGTTTCTCCAGGACGGACTCCGCTCAGAACAGACCGTCCCGGAAACCCTGACGCCACGACGGATACCGCAACTCCCAGCCGAGTTCCCGCTTGGCCTTGGCGTTGGAGAACCCGCGCCCCTCGGTCATCATCGTCACCGCCACATCGCCCGCCAGCAGCCGGGCGAGCCATCGCGGTACCCGCATCGGGGGTTTCGCGCCCGCGCAGGCGGCCAGATACGGCAGCCACTCCCCCGCCGGGGCGGGTTCGTCGTCGACGATGTTGTAGATGCCCTTCGCGTGCTGTTCGACCGCCAGCACGGTCGCACTCGCCGCGTCGTCGAGGTGCACCCACGAGCTGTATCCGGTGCCGCCGCCGACGAGCGGGAACTGCCGTTTGCGGACGAGTTCGACCTGATCGTCGCTCGCGCCGGGACCGTAGAGCCCGCCGTACCGCAGTGCCGCCCCGCCCGCCTCGAGGACCCGGTCCTCGACGTAGCGGATCGCATCGGCGCCCGGGCGCGCCTTCGTCCCCTCCTCCGGATCCAGCGGATCCTCTTCCGTCTTCACCCATCCGCCCGTGCGGATGCCGTTCCAGCTCGCATAGCTCTGTGCGACGACGTGCGGCATGCCGTTCGCCTCGGCCGCGGCCAGCAGGTGATCGGTGCCTTCGGTCCGCAACCGGATGGTCGTCGCGAACCACCGGTCGAAGTGCTTCATATCGGGTTTGCCCGAGTGCGCCGCGGAGATCGCGGTCATCTGGTGGACGATCGCATCGGGCCGGGCGGAGGCCACCGCCGCCGCCACCGAGTCCGCGTCCAGTCCGTCCATCACGACCGCATCGGCACCGAGCTGCCCGAGCAGACCGAGTTTGCCGGGGCCGGTCGTCGTCGCCGTCACCTGATGACCTCGCGCCACGAGCTGCGGCACCAGCCGTTGCCCGAGCACCCCGGATCCACCTGCCACGAAGACTCGCATGACCATCACCTTCTCGAATCGGATTCGTCCTCGTGGAGGTGTGACGATTCGGCCCGGTGTTGTGTGACACGAGGGTGTGGGACATGAGCGCAACACCGCCCGCCTCGCGCGGTTGCGGCCACAATGGTGCTGGACGCGGGAGGTTTGCCATGACCGACAGCACGCACGAGCCCCGAATCCACAGTGGCTCGCTCGCCGACGAGACCGTCGCCCTGGTGCGACGGTGGATCGCCGAGGCCGCGACGGTCCCGCCGGACCGCGGCGCCGAACAGCTCGCCGCGGTCCTGAAGGACCCGCACGGCCTCGAGTTCACGGTCGCGTTCATCGACGGGGTGATCCGGCCCGAGGATCCGCGGGTCGCCGCGCGCAATCTCGCGCACCTGTCCCGGGACCTTCCGGCCTTCCTGCCCGCGCACCTGCGCGCCGCGATCCGGGCCGGCGGCACGCTCGGTCCCGCCCTGCCGCACGTGGTGGTGCCCGCGGCGCGGCGGGCGCTGCGCGCGATGGTCGGGCATCTCGTGGTCGATGCGAGCGACGCGCGGCTCGGGCGCGCGATCGCGCGGCTGCGTCGCGACGGGGTGCGGCTGAACCTGAATCTGCTCGGGGAGGCGGTGCTCGGGGAACGCGAGGCCGACCGCCGGCTCGCCGGCACCCGCGCGCTGCTGGCCCGCGACGACGTGGACTACGTGTCGATCAAGGTGTCGGCGGCGGTCGCGCCGCATTCACCGTGGGCGTTCGACGAGGCGGTCGACGACGTGGTCGAGCGACTGGTGCCGCTGTACCACCTGGCCGCGACCTCCCCTTCCCCGAAGTTCATCAATCTGGACATGGAGGAGTACCGCGACCTGGACCTGACGATCGCGGTGTTCATGAAGATCCTGGACCGGCCGGAGTTCGCGCACCTGGAGGCGGGCATCGTCCTGCAGGCCTATCTGCCGGATTCGCTGGCGGCGATGATCCGGTTGCAGGACTGGTCCGCGGCGCGGCGGACGCGGGGCGGGGCGCCGATCAAGGTGCGGGTCGTCAAGGGCGCGAATCTTCCGATGGAACGTGTCGAGGCGTCGCTGCACGGCTGGCCGCTCGCGACCTGGGGTTCGAAGCAGGAGACGGATACGCACTACAAGCGTCTGCTGGACTACGCGTTCGAGCCCGACCGCATCGCCAACGTGCGGATCGGCGTCGCCGGTCACAACCTGTTCGACGTCGCGCACGCGTGGCTGCTCGCCGGGCAACGCGGGGTCCGTGACGGCGTCGAGTTCGAGATGTTGCTCGGGATGGCGCACAGCCAGGCCGAGGTGGTGCGCCGCCACGTCGGCGGGATCCTGCTGTACACGCCGGTGGTGCATCCGGACGAGTTCGACGTGGCGATCGCGTATCTGGTGCGGCGGCTCGAGGAGGGCGCGGGCCAGGACAACTTCATGTCGGCGGTTTTCGCGCTGCACGAGGACGAGTCGTTGTTCGAACGCGAGAAGCAGCGGTTCCTGGCGTCCCTGGCGGACGTGGACGGTTCCGTCCCCCCTCCGAACCGCACCCAGAACCGGCTGGTGGGTCCGCTCGAGCCGCCCGGCCCGGAGTTCGCGAACACGCCCGACACCGATCCGTCGCTGCCCGCGAACCGCACGTGGGCCCGGCAGATCCTCGGGCGTGCGGCCGGCTCCCGGCTGGGTGCCGCCGCGGTCGCGGCACACACGATCCGCACGGCCGACCAGCTCGACGACCTGCTGGCGACCGCCACCGCGCACGGCCGCGAGTGGGGCCTCCGCGCGGGCAGCGACCGCGCGGAGGTTCTGGAACGGGTCGCGTACGAGCTCGAATGCCGGCGCGGCGAGCTCGTCGAGGTGATGGTGTCCGAGGCCGGTAAGACTGTCGACCAGGCCGACCCGGAGGTGTCCGAGGCGATCGACTTCGCCCGCTGGTACGCCGATCGGACCCGCGACCTCGACGCCGTCGACGGCGCCCGGTTCGTGCCGTCCGCCCTGACCGTGGTGACGCCGCCGTGGAACTTCCCGGTCGCGATCCCTGCCGGATCGACGCTGGCGGCGCTGGCCGCGGGATCGGCGGTGGTGCTCAAACCGGCGGCGCTGACCGCCCGCTGCGGCGCGGTGCTGGCCGAGGCGATGTGGGCGGCGGGGGTGCCCCGCGACGTGCTTCATCTCGTGCGGCTCGCCGACCATGATCTGGGGCGGCAGTTGATCGCGGATCCGCGCGTGGACCGGGTGGTGCTCACCGGCGCCTACGAGACGGCGGAGCTGTTCCGGTCGTTCCGGCCCGATCTGCCGTTGCTCGCCGAGACCAGCGGCAAGAACGCGATCGTGGTGACACCGAGCGCCGATCTGGATCTCGCGGTGCGCGATGTCGTGCAGTCGGCGTTCGGGCACGCGGGGCAGAAGTGCTCGGCGGCGTCGTTGGTGATCCTCGTCGGGTCGGTCGCGTCGTCGCGCCGGTTCCGCAATCAGCTCGTCGACGCGGTGACGTCGCTGCCTGTGGGCCGCGCCGACGATCCGCGCAGCCGGATGGGGCCGCTCGTCGAGCCGGCCCGCGGCAAGTTGCTCGACGCGCTCACCACCCTGGGTCCGGGGGAATCGTGGCTCGTCGCCCCGCAGCGCCTCGACGAGTCGGGGCAGTTGTGGAGCCCCGGTGTCCGAATCGGTGTGCGGCCGGGTTCTCGCGCCCATCTCGTCGAGTTCTTCGGGCCGGTGCTGAGCATCATGACGGCCCGCGACCTCGACGAGGCGATCGCGCTCCAGAACCGGGTGGACTTCGGGCTGACGGCGGGGCTGCACAGTCTCGACTCCGAGGAGATCGCGCTGTGGCTGGACCGGGTCGAGGCCGGGAACCTGTACGTCAACCGCGGCATCACGGGCGCGATCGTGCGTCGGCAGCCGTTCGGCGGCTGGAAACGGTCGTCGGTCGGGGCCGGGTTCAAGGCCGGGGGCCCGAACTATCTCGTCGGTTTCGGGTCGTGGGAACCGGCGCCGCACAGCCCTGTCGACGAGACCGTGGACGGCGTCCCGGCGCTTCTTCTCGACGCGGCCGGGCTGTCGGAAGCCGAGCGCGAGTTCCTGCGCCGGTCGTTCGCGAGCGACGCCCGCGTGTGGCGCACCGAGTTCTCCCTCGCCCGCGACGTGAGTGCATTGACCGCCGAACGGAATCTGTTCCGGTACCGCCCGGTGCGGGTGCACGTCCGGCTCGGCGCGCGCGGGACCGCGGTCGAGTTGCTGCGGGTGCTCGGTGCCGCCGCCCGGTGCGGCGCATCCGTCGACGTGTCCACCACGGCGCCGCTGTCTCGCCAAACAACCCGCGTGATAGGGACTTTCGTGACATCTTTGGCGATCGAGACGGATGCGGCGTGGCTGAACCGGATCGGCAGGCCTGCCCCGGACCGCATCCGGCTGATCGGCGGCGACACCCGCGCGCTCGCCGAAAACCTGTACGGGCGTCCCGGAACTGCGGTGTACCACAATCGGGTCACCGAGTCCGGCCGGCTCGAAATGCTGCCGTTCCTGAGGGAACAGTCGGTCTCGATCACCGCGCACCGCTTCGGGACACCGAACCACCTCACCGACGGAATCGTTTGATGCCGGTTCAAGATCGGTTATGCCGAACCGGTGGGATCGCGGCGGCCGGTGGGGTGGAATAGGAACATGAACATCGCCGAAACCCCACCCCCCGAACGCCGCCGGAAGGCCCTCGCGGCCGTGAAGGAACTCGGACCCTCGCGCACAGAACAAGCGGTGCTGAAGGTGCGATGTCCGGCCAGCCACACCGTCGCCGCGGTCTACAAGACGACCGAAGGACCGGTGGTGGTCTCGGCCAGTGGCCCGGGTGGGCGCGGTTCCCGCGATCGGGAAGCCACCGGCCACCACGGCGACAAGCTCGATTCGGAATTCGTCGACACCCTGGAGGCGACACAGTTCGAGGACGATGCCATCCCCGCCGGATGCGCGTGCGGCCCACGCACCCTTTCCCGGAAGAAGCTGCAGGACGCCGTCGCTTCGCACGCGCACGTCGTGAATCTGACCTGACCCGTGCCGGGGCGGCGGTTCGGAGCGGGCCCGGCACACCCAGCGGGTAGATTCGACACCCGCGCCGATCGCGGTGCGCCACGCGATTCGAGATTGGGGAGGCCACCCGATGGCGTCGGTGTTCGTCGACTGGACCGACCAGGAACAGCAGGAGGCGGCCCGGTACATCGCCGACGCCGTCGTGGCGCGCCGTGATGCCTTCGTCGCCGAAACTGCGGAACTCACCGGCGCCGAGATCCCCGAGATAGCGAGCACCGAGCGAGACCGCGCTCTGCTGCTGGCCAGCATCGCCGAGAACACCACGGTGCTGATGACAGCCCTGCTCGAGGGCACCGATCCGTCGGCGGTCGACCCTCCCCCCGAGGCACTCGCGCTGGCACGGGAACTGGCCCGCCGGGGCGGGTCGCTTGCGCACCTGCTGCGCGCCTACCGGATCGGTCAGGCGCGCTTCACCAGCATGTGCATGGACGTGGCCGACGATGCCGCCCCGGCCGACAACCGGGTCGCGTTGCGGGCCGCGGTCAGCAAGACCGCCGCCTTCATCGACCACCTCTCCGAGCGCGTCACCCTCGCCTACGAGGAGGAGCGGGAACGGTGGATCGCCAGCCGCAGTGGTCTGACCCAGTACTGGATCAGCCAGATACTGACCGGCGCGGTGACCGACGCCGAACAGGCCGGCGCACTCGAGTATCCGCTCGACGGCATGCACCTGGCGATGGCGCTGTGGATTCCGGAATCGAAACGATCGCCCTTCCCCGATGTCGCAACGGCGGTCCAGCAACTGCTCACCGAGGTCGCTCCGGGCGCGGCCACGCTCGCGGTGCATACCGAACCGCTCGCGATGAACGCGTGGCTCGCCCTGCATGGTGATGTCGTCGACGTGATCGAGCGTCTGCGGGCCGCGATCGAGGCGGCCGACGTGCCGTTGCGCGTTGCGGTCGGACTCCCGGGGAGCGGTATCGAGGGATTCCGTGCCGGGCATCGGCAGGCGGCCGCCGTCAAGGCACTGACGAGCACCGCGGTGCCGGAGGCACCGGCGCTGGTGTGGTACGCGGAGATCGCGCCGGTCGCGATGCTCGCCGGGGATCTCACGGAGATGCGCACTTTCGTCGCCGGCATGCTGGGCCCGCTCGCCGAAGACACCGATCGCGCCGCCGAACTGCGCGAAACCCTGCGGGTGCACCTGTCCTGCAATCGCAGCCCCGCGACCACGGCAGCGCGGATGAACCTGCACCGCAACACGATCCGGTACCGGATTCAGCAGGCCACCGAGGAACTCCGACGCGATCTCGAGGACATCGACCCGTTCACGCTCACCGCAGCCCTCGAGATCTGCCGGTGGTACGGGCACGGGGTCCTGATCCCGCGCCGGACCGGCGTCACAACCTGATGCCCAGGGCGCGGCCGGCCAGGTCGGCGACCTCGTCGGCCCACCCCAGAATCGACAACGTCGAATCGATGTTCTGCGGTGGTGTCCGGATCAGAGTGTCGCGGCGGATGAGCCGTTCCCAGTCGACGGTGATCGGCCCGGTTCGCAACTCCCCGCTGGGGTGACGGAACTCGACGCCGGCCTGCGCCATGATCGTCATGATCTCCTGCGCGAGGATCCCGTAGCCGACCGTCGTCGGATGCACTCCGTCGAGGGAGAAGAACCCGCCGGTGGCGCGTCCCCCGCGACCGTCCGCGGTGAGGAACCGCGAATCGGGCACCGGATCGAGCGCGGCCAGGGCCGCGGGCAAGGGATAGGGCGTCCACCACGCCGGGCGGGCCTGCACGTCGTCGATGTAGCGGCGCAACGCGAGCCGCTCGAGCAGGCCGCACACGTCGAGCAGATACCAGTCCCGCGGCGGGCCGGACGTTCCCGCGCGGGCCTCGGCGACGACCCGCGTGATGGTGGTGTTGTAGAGGTCGATCGCCGCGTCGACGACGGCGGCCTGCGCGCCGGTGATGTTCGGATCCCGCGTGGCGTCGAATCGCCGCTCGTCGATCCACGGCCGCGTGTAGTACGGGAAGTACCGCGAGCCGTGCTCGACCTTCGAGCCCAGGCCCCGCGCGATCGGCGCGATCGTGACGTGCGGAATCGTGCACCAGACGACGTGGCGCGCGGAGATGCGTTCGACCTGCGCCACCACCTCGGCGAACTCCGCGTCGAAATGTTCGGGACGCCAGATCGTGTACGGCCCCTTCTTCGCGAGGTCGCGGAAGTCCGGTCCGCTCCACTCCACCCGCAGGTCGGTGACGGTGCCGAGCGCGTTGTTGGAACCGAGGAACACCACGAGGGTTTCGATGCCGCTCTCCGTCGTGCCGTCGTGGTCGTCGCCGAGTGCGGCCGCCGCGTCGAACAGGGTCATCTCCCATTGCGGCGGCGCCCAGTGCGGATACACGTGCAGCGCCGCGCGGTCGCCGTTGTTCTGCACCACCTGGTTCAGGAAATCGTCGCCGGGTGTCTCGATCGCGTCCGCGCAGATCCGGGCGGTGCGGCTCAGCGCGTCGCGCAGATCCCAGCCGAAGCAGGACAGATTGTGCTGGTAGGCCGCAACGACCGGGGCGGTCGCGCCGGGGCCTCGTTCCCAGTAGTCCTCTACCTCGTCCATGAACGAGCGCACGTCGAACAGCGCGAGCGGCACCTCCCACGGTTGCAGCGACGAGCCGAACCGGTCCTCGAGGCGGCGCAACATCAGTTCGATGTTCAGTGGCAGCCCGCCCGGTCCCCCGTAGCGCGGGAAGCGGAACGCGCGCAGCGCTCCGAGTTCGTACGCGATGATCGCCGGAACCGAGAGGTCGGTGTGGAACACCGCGCCGCTCTGGAAGCCCTGCAGCAGCGAATCCCCGAGCGCCACGATGCGGTGCGGGGGCGTGCCGCGCACCTCGGCTTCGACGACGATTCCGAGCGTGGGATCGAACTCCGGCGTCCTGGGTTCCTTCTTCGCCTGCGCTGCAACGTCTCTCGGCGTTCCCTGCGGAATGTCGCGCGTCTGTGCCGGCATCGCTCGTCCTTCCGGACCGGAGGTGGCTCCCTCGAGCGTGAGCCGTCGCCCCGTCGTTGTCAACGATGACCGATGATGGACACCGGTGCCCCGATCGGAAGGAGAAGGGATGGACACTCCCGATTTCGCGCACACCGACCAGGCCGCGAAGAATCGCCGCGAGAAGTCGGTGATCCTCGCCCGTTTCGCGTGGGATCGTGGCATCACCGGCGCCGAGTTGCTCGCGATGACCGACGACTACCGCCGTCGGCTGGCGCGGGAGGCGGGCGCGCATCCCCCACGCACGATGGAGACCTGGAACTACGTGGCCGCACTGCTCGACGAGAAGACCGAGTGGGCGCGCAACCATCCGGATCATCCGGCGGCCGCGCGAGCCCACCCGGACGAGAAGATCATGTGGGTGAAGCCGCCGGTGCGATCGTGGTTCGAGTGAGCGGCCCGTCGGAGGCGGTGGCCCGCGCGGTGGCACTGGTCAGCCGCAGCGGCCAGCACGTGGGAGCACCGGAGGGCGGGCCGCTGCCCGTCGTGGGGCGGGGACGGTGGGCGCACCACGGGGTGATGATCGGCGACCTGCCCGCCCCGCACCGGTTCCTGAGCGTGATGGGCATCGCCGGTCGGCCCGGGCCGGTGGTGTTCGATCAGCCGGCCGCGCCGGATCGAGGCGGTGACTCGGTGACGCTGGTGTCCACGACCGCGGCGACCACCGAATCCGGATTCACGCCGCTGTCGATCCGCCGGGACTGCGACCTGCGGCCGGGCACGGCGTCGTTCGGAGAGCACCTGTCGATGACCGTGTCCGCCTCGGATGTCCGGGTGCAGCGCACGTGGCCGGCCGATGCGGTCGCGGTGGATCTGCTGCTGCACCCGACCGGGGTGATCACGACCTTCTTCGCGATCCCCGGGTTGTACCGGCATTCGAGCCGGCTGTGCCGTTACGAGGGCACCCTCACCGACCCCGACGGCACCCGGACGGTCACGGGTCTGGCCGCGCTCGAGTACGCGCACGGTGTCGCGGTCCCCGCGCGGCTGCCGGTGCGCACGTTCGTCTACCAGGTCCTGAGCGTCGACGACGACACGCAGCTGCTGCTCACCTCGGTGCTCGGCCCGGGGGATGTGCCGGTGCTGCGGACCGCGTTCCTGCGCAGCGCGACCGGGACGGTGGAGACGGTGCGGGTGGGTGTCCGGCTGCGCATCGACACCGCACGCGAGGTTCGCACCCCGGACGGGCGGCGCATGCTGCTGCCGGGCGAGTTCCGCTGGGACATTCCCGGCGTCGGGCACGTCGACGGACACGCCGACGGCGACTGGGCGTACGGGCTCGGCGCCGGATACGTCGGCGGGATCCGGTTCGACGGCCGCTGGCGGGGCCGGCGGGTCGCCGGCTCCGGATATTGCGAATACATCGATCGGCGCAGCGAGTCCACACGGCCGACCTCGCCGGACGGGTAGAATCGGACACGCGGTTTTCTTCACCGACAACGTCTTCCGGCGACGAGGAGCACCGTCCGATGGCGATTCGCGACTACCGGCCGAGCCCCCTCCAGTCCGCCGAGGTGATCGATGCGGGCGACCAGTGGACCCTCGTGTTCAGCCGTGACTTCCCGCAGTTCCCGGACGTGGTGTGGGTGGCCCTGACCGATCCGGCGCAGGTCGTGCAGTGGGCGCCGTACCGGCCGGAACGGCATCTCGGCACCGTGGGGCCGGCGACGCTGATCGTCGTCGACGGCGACGAAGCCACCGAGTTCGACGGCACCGTCGTCGCCGCGGGCACCCCGCACGTGCTCGAACACCGGTGGGATGAGGACTGGTTGCGCTGGGAGATCACACCCCGCCCCGGCGGATGCACGCTGACGTTGCAGCACACCGTCACCGGGCCGGACACCTCGGCCGAGCTCGCCGCGGGCTGGCACATGTGTCTCGACGTGCTGCAGGAGGTGATGGAGCACCGCTCCCCCGGGCCGATCGTCGGGCGCGACGCTCTCGACCTCGGCTGGACCGAACTGTACGAGGCGTACAGCAAGCGACTCCGCGGCGGATCGTGATTTCTGCCGTGCGGGCGGGCACGGATCCGTTTTTCCGAGCGAATGTATCGTTCGGTCGGTTGAAGGAGACGAGCGGTACATTCGCTCGGGCATCGGGCGCCGGGCATCGGGCGCCGGCGGGCTTCTGATCGAATGGGTGCCGGAGTCGACGACGGGAGTCAGCAGTGGGTGGCAGGGCGATCACGCCGGTCCGGGTCAAGAACGTCACGATCGGCGAGGGCACACCCAAGATCATCGTGCCGATCACCGGTCGCACCCCCGGCGAACTGCGTACCCAGGTCGAGGCGCTGACCGGCGTCGACGTCGACATCGTCGAATGGCGCACGGACTTCTTCGACACCCTCACCGACACCGCGAGCGTCGTCGAGCAGGCCCGCGTCCTCGCCGGGCACCTCAGCGGGATCCCCCTGCTCGCCACGTGCCGCACCCGGCACGAAGGCGGCGAGGCCGACCTGACCGACGACGCGTACGCCGACGCGAACGTCGCGCTCGCCGAATCCGGGGCCGTCGACCTGGTCGACGTCGAATACCGCCGCGACCGGGCAGCCGTCCACCGGATCGTGGCCGCGGCGCACGCACGGAAGGTCGCGGTGGTCGCGTCGAACCACGATTTCGACGGCACCCCCGCGAAGGACGAGATCGTCGCGCGGCTGGTCGCGATGCAGGATCTGGGCGCCGACATCTGCAAGATCGCGGTGATGCCGCGCGGCGCCGCCGACGTGGTGACCCTGCTCGACGCGACCCGCACGATGCACGAGGAACACGCCGACCGGCCCATCGTCACGATGGCGATGGGCGGGCTCGGCGTCGTCTCCCGGCTGGCCGGTCAGGTGTTCGGTTCGGCCGCGACGTTCGGGATGGTCGGCAAGGCGTCGGCGCCCGGGCAGGTCGACGCCGCCGACCTGAAGGTCGCGTTGAACCTGCTCGACCGCGCCCTCACGACCGGCTGACCGGGTCCTGTTGCGTCCCGTCGTCCGGGGCGGCGGCGTCCCAGATGTCCAGCAGCGACCGCAGGATCTCCTCCGAAACCCCGAGTCCGCCGAGGTGGCTCTCCCCGGGCAGGTGGTGGAACTGGGCGTCGGGCAGCAGATCGACCATGTGCAGGCCGTGTTCGAACGGGATGATGTGGTCGGTGTCGCCGTGCCACCAGCGCACCGGCGTCTTGACGTCGGACACCCGGAAACCCCAGTCGCGGGCGAAGACCACGACATCCGCGAACGGCGCGGCCATCTGCTTGCGGCTGCCGTTGAGCAGGTCGTCGAGGAACATCGCCTTGAACTCGGGGCGGGCCAGCAGGCGGCGGTCCGCTTCCGGTGACACCCGGCCGTACAGGTCGATGATCGGCGATCCGAGCGGGCGGACCAGCCGGATCAGCGAACTCAGTACGACCCCCGCGGGCACCCCACCGACCTCGAGCAGCGGTGCCACGAACGTGCCCAACTTCATCAGCCCGCCGTCGATGGCATCCGGGCCGACGACGGGCGCGACCCCGCCGAGCACGCCCGCGGCGACGACCCGATCGGGCATCGCGTACGCCGCGGCCAGCGTGTACGGGCCACCCCCGGACAGCCCGACGACCGCCATCCGATCCACCCCGAGGGTGTCGGCGACGGTCTTCAGGTCCTCGGTGAATGCGAGGACGTTCTCGTAGCGGTGCGGCGTGGACGAACCGATTCCCGGCCGGTCGATGCCGATCAGCCGGACGTTGGCGTGTTCGGCGAAAGCCCTGGCCTCGACCGGGATCTGCCGGCGCGCGCCGGGTGTGCCGTGCAGCCAGAACACCGTGCGTCCCTGCGCGGAACCGAACTCGGCGAACCCGATCCGCCGCCCCCGCCCCACCGCGACGGTCCCCTCCAGTTTCGGACGTTCGACGTCTACCATGCGCGACAGCATGCCACGTGATCGGGCTCACCTCCATGCCCAGGTGCGATCTGCGCTTCACCGGAACTTGTCGGACCCCGCGCGTAGCCTCGTTCGCGACCGCTCGGATCCACTCGCACGACTCCGCTCCCACAGGAAGACAGGAGGCCGTCATGGCCGAACATCAGTCCCGCACAGGCACACCCGGTTGGATCGATCTCACCAGTTCCGACACGAAACGGGCCATCGCGTTCTACACCGAACTCTTCGGCTGGCAGGCCGACACCAACGAGGACCCGCAGTACGGCGGGTACACCATCTTCAGTCACCGCGGCGCGCCGATCGCCGGTCTCGGTCCGCAGCAGCCGGGCAACCCGTACGGCGACGTGTGGACGGTCTACCTCGATTCCGACGACGCCGACGCCACCGCACGGAAGGCCGCCGAGTCGGGCGGCCAGGTTCTGATGCCCGCGATGAAGGTCGGCGACCAGGGCACCATGGCGATCCTCGCCGACGCCGCCGGCGCCGTGATCGGTGTGTGGCAGGCCGATCAGCACCACGGGTTCGGGTTCGACAGCGAACCCGGCGCGCCGGTGTGGTTCGAAACGATGTCGCGCAACTATGCCGCGTCCCTCGACTTCTACCGGGACGTGTTCGGCTGGGACGTCCAGCCGATGAGCGACTCGGGCGACTTCCGGTACTCGACCGGCAAGATCGGCGGCGACGACATTGCCGGGATCATGGACGCGTCCGGCTTTCTCCCCGAGGGTGTGCCGTCGTTCTGGCAGCTCTACATCGGTGTCGAGGACGCCGACGCGACATCGGAGGCCGTGACCCGGCTCGGCGGCACCGTCGAACGCGCGGCCGAGGACACGCCGTTCGGTCGCATGGCCACGATCGCCGATCCTCTCGGCGCACGGCTGCAGATCAACCAGGCGCCGTCGACGTAGCGGTCATCGGTGCGCCGTGACCAGGTAGTGGCGGGTCGCGGCGTCGACGATCTGCTCGGGGGTCACGTCGACCTCGCCGCGCAGCCATGCCGTCATCACCTCGGCGAGGCCCCCGACGAACAGCAGCGCGGAGACTTCGTCGTACGGCGGCTGCAACGCGCTCTCGCCCCACAGTTCCCGCGACTCCAGCGCGACGAGATGCGCGAACTGCAGCAGCAACTCGCGGCGCCGGGTCCGCAGCGGTTCTGTCGCGGCGGATTCGACGACGGCGATGCGCCCCTTGCGCGGATCGTCGGTGAGCACGGCGACGAACGCCGCGATCGCGGCTCGCGCCCGTTCCTCGGGACTGTGCTCGGTCTCGGCGAGGGCGGCGAGAGCGCGGTCGCGGATTTCGTCGGCGATCCGCTCGACGACGCAGACGAGCAGCTCGTCGCGGCCGGTGAAACTCTCGTAGAAGTACCGTTCGGTGAGCCCGGCCTCCTGGCAGATGGCGGTCATCGTCGCCTTGGGGTCCACTTCACCGCCGAAGACGGTCAGGCCCGCCTCGAGCAGTCGTTCGCGGCGTTCGGCGGCACGTTCGGCGGCGCTTCGGCCGCGATATCTGCGGGCGGGCCGGCTCGTCGTCGATTCTCCGGTTCCGGGCATGCCGATCACGCTACAGTGAAGTGACATCGAGTCCTGTCAGATCCGCCTCCGCGAGGGAGATCCACGTGACGAAGGTGCTTGCCGATCCACCTCCGGGGCTCACCGCGGTCCCCGGGGACGGCGGCCTGCCGTACGTCGGCTACAGCCTGGACTACATGCGCGACCCGATCGGGACGAACGACCGCCGCTACCGCCGATACGGGCCGGTCTCGTGGTTCCGGTTCGCAGGGAACCCGTGGGTGGTGCTGCTCGGCCCCGATGCGTGCGGCGCCGCCCTGCAGAACCGCGACCGCGCCCTGGCCAACGGGCCGGGCTGGCGGGTGCTCATCGGTCCGTTCTTCGACCGCGGCCTGATGCTGCTCGACGGCGACGAACACACCGCGCACCGGCGCATCATGCAGCAGGCGTTCACCCGCGACCGGCTGGCCGGATACACCCGATCCCTGCATCCCGCCGTCGAGACGGCGCTCGAAAACTGGTCTCCGCAAACCGATTTCCGCGCCTACCCCGCGTTGAAGGAACTCACGCTCGGGCTCGCGACATCCATCTTCATGGGCGGGGCCGAAGGCTCGTCGCACCAGGAGATGGCCGAGGTCAACAAGGCGTTCATCGGATGCGTACAAGCCGCGACCGCGATCGTGCGCTACCCGCTGCCCGGCACGCGCTGGCGACGTGGCGTCGTCGGGCGCCGACGCCTCGAGGAGTTCTTCCGTCGGTATCTGCCCGCGCGCCGGGCCGGCAACGGCGACGACCTGTTCACCGCGCTGTGCCATGTCGAATCCGAGGACGGGCAACGCTTCACGGACGACGACGTGGTCAACCACATGATCTTCCTGATGATGGCCGCGCACGACACCTCGACCATCACCCTGTCGACCGCGATGCAGTATCTCGGGCAGTTCCCGGAGTGGCAGCAGGTGTGCCGCGAGGAATCCGAAGCACTCGGCACCACCACCCCCACCCTGGACCAGCTCGAGGAGCTCACGAGCCTGGATCTGGTGATCAAGGAATGCCAGCGCCTGGTCACCCCGGTGCCCGGGATCGTGCGGCGCGCGGTCGCGGACACCGAGATCCTCGGTCACTACATTCCCCGCGGAACGCTGCTCAACGTCGGACTGCACTACACCCACCACATGCCCGAATTGTGGCCCGATCCCGAGCGATTCGATCCCGGGCGGTTCTCCCCCGAGCGCCGCGAGGATCGCGTCCACAAGTACGCGTGGTCGCCGTTCGGCGGCGGCGTACACCGTTGCCTGGGCATGTACTTCTCGAGCGCGGAGGTCAAGACGGTCCTGCACCACCTACTGCTCGGGTATCACTGGCACGTGCCCGCCGACTACGTCGCACCCATGAACTTCACGTCGCTCCCGTTCCCGTCGGACGGCCAGCCGATCGATCTGCGCCGACGTTGACCCCGCGCCGCCGCCACGGCACCGGGTAATCGGAAAACGGTCCGCCGCGCGACGCGAGGGCGTACGACGGAGACATGCCTGCAGAACCGCTCGACGAGTACTTCACCGAAACCGTGCGGTCGCTGGCGCCGGCGGTCGAGCATCGTCCCGACCGCCGGGTGAGCGACGAATTGCTGCTGCACTACTTCGACGCCCAGGCCCAGTCGCGGCACCTCGATTTCGCGGCCCGCGACCTGCAGCGGCGCGGGGAGGGTTTCTACACGATCGGTTCGGCCGGGCACGAGTCGAACGCGGCACTGGGTCTGGCCGCGCGCGTGACGGATCCGGCGCTGCTGCACTACCGCTCGGGCGGGTTCTACGCGGCCCGATCGTCACTGGTGCCCGGCAGCACCCCGATCCGGGACGTGCTGGCCGGTTGCGCCGCGTCGACGCTGGATCCCATCTCCGGTGGCCGCCACAAGGTGTTCGGGAACGCGGCCCTGAACGTGCTGCCGCAGACGTCGACGATCGCCTCGCATCTGCCGCGCGCGGTCGGGCTCGCCCTGGCGCTGGCGCGGATGCCGCGTCTGGGCATCGACTGTCCGTGGCCCGCGGATTCGGTGGTGTTGTGCAGTTTCGGGGATGCGTCGGTGAATCACTCCACGGCGGTGGGTGCGCTCAACACCGCCGCGTACCTGGCTCATCGCGGGTTGCCGTTGCCGATCCTGTTCGTCTGCGAGGACAACGGATTCGGTATCAGCGTGCGCAGTCCGGTCGGGTGGGTGGAGCGGACACTCGCGTCGTATCCGCGTGTCGGATACCGGATGGTGGACGGGGCCGATCCGGTCGACGCGCTCACCGCAGCGTCGGAAATGCTTGTGTCCGTTCGCACCTCGCGCGTGCCGGCGATCCTGCACCTGAAAGCGGTCCGCTATCTCGGGCATGCCGGATCGGATGCCGAGTCGGCCTATCGCAGCCCGGCGGAGATCACCGGTGACTACGCGCGCGACCCGTTGCTCGGCACCGCACGCGAACTCGTCGGCCGCGGGATCCTCTCCCCCGAACAGATCCTCGAGCGGTACGAGCGGTCGCGTCGGTCCGTCGGCGATGTGCTCGCCGACCTCGGAACGCCACCGAGGATGACGTCGGTCGCAGAGGTCGTGCGGCCGCTCCACACGCACGGCCACCCCCGGATCCCGGACGATCCGGGTCCGGTACCTCAGGAGCCGCTCACTCTGGCGCAGGCCGTCGGCCGCACCCTGGGCGACCTCCTCGAGCAGATGCCGCAGGTGTGCGTGTTCGGGGAGGACGTGGCCGTCAAGGGCGGTGTCTACGGGGTGACCCGCGGGCTGGCAAAACGATTCGGCCCGCTGCGCGTGTTCGACACCCTGCTCGACGAGCAGACGATTCTCGGCACCGCCCTCGGATTCGCGGTCGCCGGGCTGCTGCCCATCCCGGAGATCCAGTACCTCGCCTATCTGCACAACGCCGAGGACCAACTGCGCGGGGAAGCGGCGACGCTGAAGTTCTTCTCCGACGGCAGTTACCAGAACCCGATGGTGGTGCGCATCGCCGGCCTGGCCTATCAGCGGGGCTTCGGCGGGCACTTCCACAACGACAACTCCCTCACCGTGCTGCGCGACATCCCGGGGCTGACGGTCGCGGTGCCGAGCCGCCCCGCCCACGCCGGGGCGCTGCTGCGCACGTGCGTCGAGTTGGCCCGCAGCACCGGGCGGGTGTGCGTGTTCGTCGAACCGATCGCGCTGTATCACCAGCGGGATCTCTACGAGGACGGCGACGGCCTGTGGGCGCAGGTCCCCGATCCGGCGGCGGTGCAGCCCGGCGAGGTGCAGACCTACGGCGACGGCACCGACGCACTGCTGGTGACGTTCGGGAACGGGGTCCGCATGTGCCTGCGCGCCGCGCATCGGGCCGCCGCGCGCGGGCTCGACGTCACGGTTCTGGATCTGCAATGGATCGCCCCGCTGCCCGTCGCGGCGCTCGTCGAGCATGCCGAACGGTTTTCGCGGGTGCTGGTCGTCGACGAGACCCGCCGCAGCGGCGGGGTGTCCGAGGGGGTGGTTACCGCGTTGGCCGACGCCGGATACGAGGGCGAGGTCCGGCGGGTCACCAGCCGTGACAGCTTCGTGCCGCTGGGGCCCGCCGCGAGCGCCGTGCTGCTGTCCGAGGACGACATCGCCGGTGCGCTGTAGCGCCGGTGTGCCTTTCCGGCGGTGGGGACCGCCGGAAAGGCACACCGACGTCAGCACTCGGACAGGACCCTGGTCATCGCGTCGCGTTCCTCCGGGGTGACCCACAGCCCGTACGCGGCCTTCACCTCGATCTGACGGGACACGTAGGTGCACCGGTACGCCCGGTTCGGCGGCAGCCACGACGCGGCGTCCGAGTCCCCCTTGCCCTGGTTGGTCGGGCCGTCGACGGCCTGCAGGTTGCGCGGGTCGTTCGCGAGATTGCGGCGGGTCTGCTCGTCGAGCTGCTGGGCGCCCTTCTGCCACGCATCCGACAGCGCGACGATGTGATCGATCTGCACCGCCGCCGACGTCTCGGCACCGCGCTGGAAGAAGATCGTCCGGCCGGTGTACGGGTCGTTCAGCGTGCCGGTCCGGACCGTGCAGTCACGGGTCGCGGGCACCAGCGAGAGGTCGATCAGGTCGCGCTTGAGGATGTCGTTGCGGGTGTCGCAGCCGTTGCGCCCGAACTGGACGGTCACGTCGTCCGTCCACGCGCTTCCGAACAGCTCCCGGTCGTAGCCGGTCTTCGGGGCACGCCCCTTGACCGGCAGGGTCGCGAGCGTCGCCAGAGCCGGCGAGACCGCGGGTCCCGGAGCTGCCGCAGACGGGGCCGCGGCGGTCGGGGTCGCGGAGGGACGCCACGTCGGCGTCGCCGACGGACTCCCGCTGGGCCGCCAGGTGGAGGTGACCGGTCCCGTGGGCGTCGGGGTCCACGAGCGTGGCACCGAGGTGAGCCCCTCGGCCGTGACCGCGTCGGATTCGTCGCGCCCACCGGGAGCGAGCGCGACGAAGGCGACGACGATCAGGACCGCGAGGCCGACGATCCACAGCCATCGCCGCAGCGACGGCCGGTCGGCCTGGGACACCTACTGAGCCAGACGCGGCATCTTCACGACCTGGCCCGCGTAGGACAGGCCGGCACCGAACGCGAGGAGCAGCGCGGTGTCACCTTCCTCGACCTGACCGGTCCGCAGCATCTTCTCCATCGCGAGCGGGATCGACGCGGCGGAGGTGTTGCCGGTCTCGATGATGTCGTCCGCGACCGCGACGGTGTCCGGAAGCTCGAGCTGCTTGACGATGACGTCGTTGATGCGCAGGTTCGCCTGGTGCGGGACGAACGCGTCGAGGTCGGTGAGCGCGACCCCGGCCTTGTCGGCGATCTGCCGCGCGAACTTGCTCATCTCGAACGCGGCCCAGCGGAACACGGCGGTGCCCTCCATGATGATCCACGGGCGCTTCTGGTCCGGGTTCTGGGCGAAGTCGACCCAGTCCGGCTCCTGGCGGATCGCGTTGCCCTGCTTGCCGTCCGAACCCCACACGGTCGGTCCGATGCCGACCTCGTCGGATGCTCCGACGACCACGGCGCCGGCACCGTCACCGAAGATGAAGCGCACGGTGCGGTCGGTGGGCTCGGTGGCGTCGCTCATGCGCTCGACACCGATCACCAGCACGTGCTCGGCGGAACCGGCCCGGACCAGGTCCGAGGCGACGCCGAGGGCGTAGCAGAAACCGGCGCAGCCGGCGGCGATGTCGAGGGCGCCGGCCCCGCCGGTGCCGAGACGGTCCGCGACGATCGCCGCGCACTGCGGGGTCTGCAGCGGATAGGTCGAGCACGCCACGATGACGGTGTCGATCTGGGCCCCCGCCATGCGCGCGGCCTCGAGGGCCTTGGCGCCGGCGGACACCGCCATATCGGTGACCGATTCTTCGGGGTGAGCCTTGGCGAAACGCCGCGACTTGATGCCGGAACGCGACTGGATCCACTCGTCGCTCGAGTCGATCAGCTCGCAGATCTCCGCGTTGGTGACGACTCGCTCGGGGCGGTGCACGCCCAGCCCGAGCAATGCGGTGTTCCGCAGCGGGGCGGGACCGGCAATCTGTGCACCCATCAGGCGAACTCCTCTTCTTCGGGCACTGCGTGTCAGTGCACGACAACCTCAATACGGTAACGCGTAGCGAAATTGTGCCCGGGGTCACGGTCCTTGTGGTAGGCGCTTCCCACCTCGAATCGCAGGGGCGTGCGACCCCGATCGGCTGCGGCCCGGATCACAAGATCGACAAGTTCCGGGATTGGCTCACACTCTCGGCGCGGCAGCTGCTAGCGTCCGGCGCTGTGCATCTGTTCGGGGGAAAAATGCGAAGTTTGGTTCGATACTGCGTGACGACCGCTACGGTCACCGCGCTGACACTGACACTGGGGGCGGCGCTCGCGTCCGCCAACCCCAATGCGATCAATCCGATCCCGGGCCTGAACGGCGTGAACGGCGTGCCACAGCTCGGCGGACGGGCCCGGGCGGTCGCGCAACAGACCGGCATCCTCAGCCAGAACCGGACGCAGGACCTCAACGTCCTCGGTACCGACCTCGGCATCATGTGGGACAACGGCCGCGGCGAGATCCTCACGGCGTTCGGTGACACCGCAGGCCTCGGCCTGCCCAACCTGCTCTCGGGCAGCCTGTGGGCGTGGCGCAGCAACGTGCTGTTCCGCAGCAACGACCGCGACCTGTCCAACGGCATGGACTTCAGCAGTGCCGTGACGGACGCGTTCGGCCAGGCCAAGGAGCTGATTCCGAGCCCGAAGATCCCGTTCGTCGAGATCAGCCGGATTCCGACGGCGGGTATCGCGGTCGGTGACACCCAGTACCTCAGCGCGATGTCGGTGAAGAACTGGGGACCGGCGGGAACCTGGGAGACGAACTACTCCGGGCTGATCTTCTCGAACGACAACGGCGAGAACTGGGCTCCGGCGCCGGAGACGGTACGTCCCAGCGAGGGCGGCAACCGCAACTTCCAGATGAGCGCGTTCTTGAAGCGCGACGGCTTCGTCTACCAGTACGGCACTCCTCCGGGTCGCGGCGGTCTCGTGCACCTGGCGCGCGTCCCCGAGGCGCAGATCCGCGATCTCGGCGCCTACGAGTACTGGGACGGCGGCGCGTGGGTGCGCGACGTGAACGCGGCGCGGCCGCTCATGGGCGACGGGGTCGCCGAGCTGTCCGTGCAGTGGAACGACTATCTCGGTCAGTTCCTGATGCTCACCACCGACGCGCACAATTCCGTAGTGATGCGCCGCGCCTCGTCGGTGACGGGTCCGTGGAGCCCGCCGGAGGTCATCGTCGACACCCGCGAGCTTCCGAGCGCGTACGGCGCGTACATCCATCCGTGGTCGTCGGGTCCGGATCTGTACTTCCTGACCACCGTGCATCAGAACTACAACGTGCTGCTGATGCACACGACTCTGCACCGCTGAGGCGTCACGCGTCCTCGGTGTGGGTCTCGACGGTGCCGCTCCAGCGGTCGTTCGGGTCACCGGGTGTCCGGCCCGTCCTCGTGCCTGCCGCTTTCGGGCCGGCAGTCACGGGTCGTGCCGGCATCCGGTGCATCGGGTGGCGGGGGTTCGGCGTGCCCGGCCGATCCGACAGCGATCGAGAGGCCACCGGCAACCTTCCGGGGATCCGCTATCGAAGCACCACGCCATCGGCATCGACGGGGTAGGAGTTCACATCGAAGTCGTAGTCGCCGTGCACACCACTGAGATATCCGCCCCAGCCGACACCGCTGTTGCAGATGTGGTCACCACCGTTGAGCTGCACGTTGCATACCCGGAGCGCGGGCAACCCACCGTAGTCGTCGTTCGCACCACCGAGCGTCGGCACCCACCTCATATCGGTGGCCGCAAATCCCCCGACGCCACCCGTTCCGCCCGGATGCTTGGGGTCGCCGATCAGGACGATGCCGGCTTTGCCGCGGAACTCCTTCCCGTTCTCGGTTGCCCACTGATGTACGACGGCTGCACCACCCGAGTAACCCACGGCGTGGATGAAGTCGGCAGGACATGCCCGAGCATGAGCACGGACGAGCCGATCGAGTTCTCTCACACCGGACCGGGTATCGAACGAGTTGTACCCGACGCGCTGGTCCTCGTTGAGGAACCCCACCGAGGTGTTGTTGGTCAGGCCGCCGACGACGACGTCCCATGTGCCGACGCACGATTCCGCGGCCGGGGGCACTGTGGGCGTTGCCGAGGACACTGTCGGCGATGCCGAGGACACTGTCGGCGATGCCGAGGACACTGCGGGGGTTGCGACGGCAACACCTGCGGCGACACCCAAACCCAGGAGTGCCGCGCCTACCGCTCTCGAGGACGTGCGAATCATCTTCTGTCTTTCTGCTCGGCCACATGTATTACGGGCGTGACGATTCGGAAGCAACGCGGTCGGGAACGTGCGGGTGGGCAACGCCTCCGACATGCCGGGGGCGTTGCCCACCGCGATGCTCGGAACGGATCAGGCTCGGATGTCGTTCGAACCCGCGCCGCACGCACCGACGGACCGCAGGAAGCTCACGGGGTCGACCGGCCCACCACGATGAATGCGCAGGTGCAGATGTGGTCCTGTCGAGCTACCCGTGTTACCCGTTGCACCGATCGCCTGACCGGCGGCGACGTGAACCCCCACGCCGACCCACGTCTGGGAAAGGTGGCCCATCTGGATCTGCTCACCGGTGTCGGCTTCCAGTTGAATGTAGGTTCCGTATCCACCGGGATCGTTCGGGCCGGCCACCGAGATCCTCCCCGAGGTCGGCGCGTGCAGCACCGTACCGACCCCGACGGCGAAGTCGGTGCCGTCGTGGCCACCGTGGAACCCCTGCGACACCGGTCCATTGACCGGCCACTCCCAGGCGCATCCGTTGGATGCCTCGGACGCGGCGTGCGCACTTGCCATACCCGGAGAAAGAATCCCGCTCATTGTTGCGAGAGCAGCCGCTCCTGCAGCAATTGCGATCAAACGTCCTGCGGTAGAAACACTTTGCACCCGATGCTTGCCCATGATTGTTCCCTCGGTCGGTCGAGATGATTGGTGGTGATCTCGACCGGGGCGATGTACATCGCCGCTTACGGAGCGCAGTGACAGCTTCCGTCAATCGAGACGTACATAGCGTCTCGGTAACGACGGGAACGGGCAACGTCAGAATTACCCGGGTATATACCTATTTTCGAGGTTTCGAATGGGTTTCGCGTGTCGTCGTACCGACCGGTTGGTGACGAAACCGTATAGAACACCGGTCTATCCGCGACCGACTCAGCCCTCGCTGGAGGATAAGTATATGACGTAGGTCACATCTCTGTAACGCGGGGATCGGATGCTCTACGCTTCCATCACGGCGGGAAACACGCCGAGCATACTATGCATCCTCAACCAAACGCGTACAGAGCGAAAGTGATTGACGCGCGCCGTCACACCGGCACGCACCCGCGCCACTCGAGCGAGTCTATGTTCACCCGATCGGCAGGCGGACTCGGAGCTCGTACCGCGGCGCCCTATTGCACGTCCCGGCGAGGCCCGGCCGGAGCGGAACACCGCTCCGTCCGGGCCACTCGAAGTCACGTATGGCGCTGCTGCCGAAGAGTTTTCAACCCTCCAGGGCGCTCCGGGTGCGGGGGCGACGTCGACACCGCGACCCGTCCGGAACCGACAGCACGAAGTGATGCCCTGTGCGTCTCGGTCCCGGAGGCATGGGATCCGTTGCGGTACGCGTCATCACGCGATCGGGCGGCGTGGGCCGACCGCACCACCGCCACCCACCGTATGGCCCTTATGCGGCGATGTTTCCGGGTCGGGCAGAAGCGGAACGACACGGTTCGAAGACCGGGAATCTCTCCCCCGGTTGGGTGCACCGGAAATACACCCTCACCGGCCGATCGGGCGACACCGGAAGCGCACCGTCGATCCACGAATAGACCCACGGGCCCTCGTCGAGTTCGACGATGGCGATCACCGACGGGCACGGCGCGTCGCACACGGGGTCGGGTGCGCGGTCGGCGGTCCGGCACGACACGATCACTCCCACGCCGGCCGAGTCGACCGGCTCGAGGTCGCCGTGGCCACACGAGTGGCAGGAGACGGTCAGGGGCGGGAGCAGCACGGCGCAGTCCCGGCATTTCCAGATGACGAGTTTCCCGCCTCGCGTGGTCATGCGCCCGCGACCGGAGACAGGGGCGGTCATGCCGCGACCTCGACAGGGAACCCGCCCAGGACGGTGCGCATCGCGTTGCCGAAGTATTCCGGGTCCGAGAGCAGCCATTCGTGTCCGCCCGGGACGGTGAACACCGGCGGACTCCCCAGCAGTCGGCGCAGAGATTCGAGGCTCGCCCGCGGCACCCGACGGTCTCCGCGGCTCCACAGCAGTGAGACCGGCAGGCGTCGCTCCGCGAGCCGGGTCAGCTCAGCGGTCGGCTCCCGGCCTCGGGCCGTCCGGTCGAGGCGTCCGGCTCCGTCGCGATCGCCGTCGTCGGACACGCCATCGAGCCTCGTGCCGCCGACGGGGTTCACCAGGACGAGTCGCGTCACGCGATCCGGATGATCGTGGGCGGCCCGGATCGCCAGCGCCCCGCCGAACGAGTACCCGACGAGGGTCACGGGACCGAGTCCGGCCGCCTCGAGGAACCGGCCGAGCCAGCTCGAGCAGTCCGCCAGCATCCGCTCCTCGAGGGGGCTGCCGGGCGCTGCCGCGAACCCCGGTATCGCCGGGGCATACACGCGAGCGCTGCGGGCGAGCGTCGCCAGCGCATGCCGGTACGTCCAGGGCGTCGACCCGCATTCGGGGAGGAAGACCACCGGTGTTCCCCGCCCGAGGACCCCGCACATCTCCGCACGGGCGTCGACGTGAACGGTGGACCAGTGCATCGTCGGGTGGGAACCGTCTGCAGGGAGCATCGGCGAGCGGTGCGGGTAGTGCATCGAGTGAACCTTCGTCGAGCTGGTGAGGCCCCTCACACGATGCCGCCCGGGCTGCGGGGAGGCGACGGTCGTTATACCCGCGGGCATACCTGTTTTACCGAAAGAAGGAAACCGGTCGGTCCCGAAAACGCGGCGAACCGGACTTGCCGTCGTTCACCACCTGCATCTACACCGTCGAGCACGTAACCGGCTTGCACCCGGGTACCGCGTGGCATAGGAGAAATGCATGGACGCACAGGATTGGGACGAACGGTACGCGGCGGCGGACATGGTGTGGGGTGCTCCGCCGAATCCCGTCGTCGTCGAGTTCACCGCGGCGCTGCCACAAGGACGAGCGCTGGATCTGGCGTGCGGCGAGGGCCGGCACTCGTTGTGGCTCGCTACGCGCGGGTGGGAGGTCGACGGTGTCGACTTCTCCGGTGTCGCGCTCGAGAAGGCCCGGCGGATCGCCGCTCAGGCGCCCAAGCGCAGCCGTGATCGCCTGCGCTATATCCAGGCGGATGTGACCCAGGACGCTTTCGACGGTGAATATGACCTGATTCTCTCGGTATTCCTCCACCTCCCCGCACCACAGCGCGCGAGCCTGATCGACAATGCGATCAATTCCCTGAAACCTGATGGAATCCTCATATTTCTGGGCCACGATTCGACTAATCCCACACTCGGAACCGGAGGCCCTCGGAACCCCGAAATCCTCTACACCCCAACGGATATAGTGGACGAGATCGACGGCCGGCTGGAAATTGTCGTCGCCGAAAGGAGGGCCCGGGAAACTGATTCCGGAACTGCTGTCGATGCCCTTGTCGTCGCGCGGAAATCCGCCCTTGGCAGTTAGTTGCCTGGCGAGTAACATAGGGATGTTACCGACGAGTAATAACTTGGGCGGTACTTGACACCGCAGCTCGACCGCACCGCACTGGGAGACACAGATGGGCCATTACAAGAGCAACCTCCGCGACCTCGAGTTCAATCTGTTCGAGGTCCTGAAGATCCAGACGCTCCTCGAGGCCGGCAAGTTCGGCGATCTCGACGAGGACACCGCCCGAGGCATCCTGGCAGAGGTCAAGGCCCTCGCCGAGGGTCCGGCCGCCGAAGCCTTCGCCGACACCGATCGCAACCCCCCTGTGTTCGACCCCGAGACCCACTCCGTCTCCCTCCCCGAAGGCTTCAAGAAGGCGTTCCGGGCCTGGTGGGACGCGGGTTACTGGTCCATGGGTATCCCCGAGGAGATCGGCGGCACCGACGCGCCGCGCGCGCTGCTGTGGGCCTCCAACGAGATGATGCTCGGCGCCCAGCCGGCCGCCTTCATGTACGCCGCGGGCCCCGCCTTCGCCGGTGTCCTCTTCGAGAACGGCACCGACGAGCAGAAGAAGTGGGCGGCCACGTGCGTCGAGCGCGGCTGGGGTTCCACCATGGTTCTGACCGAGCCCGACGCGGGCTCCGACGTCGGCGCCGGCCGCACCAAGGCGATCAAGCAGGACGACGGCTCCTGGCACATCGAGGGCGTCAAGCGGTTCATCACCTCCGCCGACTCCGACGACCTGTTCGAGAACATCTTCCACCTGGTCCTGGCCCGCCCCGAGGGCGGCAAGCCGGGCACCAAGGGCCTGTCGCTGTTCTTCGTCCCGAAGTTCCACTTCGACTTCGAGAAGAACGAGCTCGGCGAGCGCAACGGCGTGTTCGTCACCAACGTCGAGCACAAGATGGGCCTGAAGGCCTCCGCGACCTGTGAGGTCACCTTCGGCGGCCACGGCGTCCCCGCCAAGGGCTGGCTCGTCGGCGAGGTCCACGACGGCATCGCCCAGATGTTCGACGTCATCGAACACGCCCGCATGATGGTCGGCACCAAGGCCATCGCCACGCTGTCCACCGGCTACCTCAACGCCCTCGACTACGCCAAGGAGCGCGTGCAGGGCGCCGACATCACGCAGATGGCGGACAAGACCGCGCCGCGCGTGACGATCACCCACCACCCCGACGTCCGCCGCTCGCTGGCGATGCAGAAGGCCTACGCCGAGGGTCTGCGCGCCGTGTACCTGTACACCGCCGCTCACCAGGACGCCGTGGTCGCCGAGCAGGTCTCCGGCGCCGACGCCGACCTCGCGCACCGCATCAACGACCTGCTGCTGCCGATCGTCAAGGGTTGCGGTTCGGAGCGCGCCTACCTGTACCTGACCGATTCGCTGCAGACCCTCGGTGGCTCGGGCTTCCTGCAGGACTACCCGATCGAGCAGTACATCCGCGACTCGAAGATCGACTCGCTGTACGAGGGCACCACCGCCATCCAGGCGCAGGACTTCTTCTTCCGCAAGATCGCCCGCGACCGCGGTGTCGCCCTGGCGCACGTCGCCGGCCAGATCAAGCAGTTCATCGACTCGGATTCGGCCGACGAGCGCCTCAAGCCCGAGCGCGCCCTGCTGGCCACCGCGCTCGAGGACGTGCAGGCCATGACCGCGACCCTCACCGGTTTCCTCATGGGCGCCCAGGAGCAGCCGACCGAGCTCTACAAGGTCGGACTCGGCTCGGTGCGCTACCTGCTCGCGTTCGGCGACCTGCTCATCGGCTGGCTGCTCCTGAAGCAGGCCGAGATCGCGCTCGCCGCGCTCGATGCCGGCGCCGACGAGAAGGACGTTCCGTTCTACGAAGGCAAGGTCGGGATCGCGTCGTTCTTCGCCAAGAACGTGCTGCCCGAGCTGACCGCGGCGCGCAGCATCATCGCCAACGTCGACACCGACATCATGGAGCTCGACGAAGCGGCGTTCTGATCGAGCCGCCCGGGCAGACGAGCCCGGAGGGTTGACACGCTGTGGCCCCCACCGGATTCCCGGTGGGGGCCACTGCTGCGCTCCGCGCCGGTGTGCACAACTGGCGCCCGGAACCGCCACAAAGGCACACGGGGTGTCAGAAGACGACGACCCCGCGCAGGTTTCGGCCCGCGTGCATGTCGGCGAAGCCCTGGGCGATGTCGTCGAGCTTGTAGGTGGTGGTGATCAGCTCGTCGAGCTTCAGCTTCCCGGACGTGTACAGGTCGATCATCCACGGGATGTCGGCGGTTGGTGTGGATGCGCCGAAAAGCGAACCCTGAAGCCGCTTCTGGTAGAGCACCAGTTCCATCGGGCTGATCGGGATTCCGACGTCGGTCATCTTGCCGAGACCGGTGACCACGCAGATTCCTGCCTTGCGGATCGCCGAGAACGCCGCCGCGATGTGCTCACCGGTCGTGACGCCCACGGTCACGATCGCGGCGTCCGCGCCCTGTCCGTTGGTGTACGAACGCGCGATCTCGGTGGCCTCCGCCATGTCCGCGACCGCGTGGGTGGCTCCGAACCGCAGCGCGCTCTCCCGCTTGAACGGCACGGGATCGACGGCGATGATCCGGGCCGCGCCGGCGTGGGCCGCGCCCTGGACGGCGTTGATGCCGATCCCGCCGATGCCCTGGACGATGACCGTCTGGCCGGGGTAGATCTCGGCGGAGTTCACCGCTGCTCCCCACCCGGTGCCGACTCCGCAGCCCAGCAGGCACAGCTTGTCGAGCGGCAGGTCCTTGTCGACCTTGACTGCCGAATCGACGCTGACGGTGGTGTATTCGCTGAACGTCGACAATCCGCACGTCTGGGCGACGGGCACCCCGTCCAGGCTCATGCGGAAGCTCGAGGGGTCGTCGGGGCGAGTCCCGGTCATGATGGCGGCGCCGCGGTCGCACAGGTTCTGCAGTCCCTTTGCGCACCATCGGCATCGGCCGCAGGCGGCCAGGAACGAGAACACGACGTGGTCGCCCTCGCTCCAGCCGTGCGTCTCGGGGCCGACCTGAACGACGATTCCGGCGCCCTCGTGTCCGCCGCAGATCGGGTAGCTGCCCACCGCGTGGTCGCCGACGGCGATGTGGTCGTCGGAATGGCACAGGCCCGCAGCGACCATCTTCACCGTCAGTTCACCGCGCCGCGGTTCGTCGAGTTCGAGATCGGCGACCTCGTAGGTACCGGGTGCCCGGCGGATGATCGCGCCACGTGTCTTCACAGTATCGCTCCGAAAGTTCGTGTGGTGGTTCCGATGTGGTGGTGTTCAGCCACCGGGATCACTTGCTCACCTGCGCCGACATTGCGGCGCGATATTCCTCGGCGTAGGGCGGCAGCATGCCCCATTCGCGACGCGGGTCGTAGTCCGGAGCGACGAACACGGTTCGGGCGTGGCTGAATTCGAGGAAGCCCTCGCGGCCGTTGTAGTGGCCCATCCCCGACTCCCCGATGCCACCGAACGGTGCGTCGAGCATGCCCGCATGCATCATGACCTCGTTGATCGTGACGCCACCGGAGGTCGTGCCCTCGACGACCGCGCGCTGCTCGTCCTCGTCGTGCCCGAAGTAGTAGAGCGCCAGCGGTTTCGGACCGGAATTGATCTCGTCGAGAACATCCGCGAGGTCGTCGTACGTGCGGATCACCATGGCGGGGCCGAAGATCTCCTCCCGGGAGATCGCCGCCGATGCCGGGGGGTCGATCACCAGACGCAGCGGGCGCCGACGTTCATCGGTGGTGATCGGCTCGGACGGAACGACCTCCACGCGTGCTCCGAGTTGCTGTGCCTCGCTGATGTATCCGTCGATGCGGGCGGCGTGCCGATCGGAGACGATCGCGGTGACGTCGACGTTTCCTGCGATCGTGGGCAGCAGTTCGCCGTAGGTCCGGCCGATTGCGACGACGAACGATTCGAGCTGTTCCGCCGGGACGTACACGGTGTCGGCGTTGACGCAGAGCTGACCGCTGTTGGTCGCCTTGCCCACCGCGATGCGGAAGGCCGCGGTGTCCGTATCGGCCGAACGCCCGACGATCACCGGGGATTTTCCGCCGAGTTCGAGCGTGACCGGCACGAGGTTGAGCGCGGCGTTCGCCATCACCGATCGTCCCGCGGCCGCGCTGCCGGTGAACACGATGTGATCGAACGGCAGGGCGGTGAGGGCCTGCGCGATCTCCGGTCCACCGGTCACGACGGCGACGTCACGGGGATCGAGGAACTCCGCGGCCGCCGCCGCCAGCACCTCCGCGGTGCGCGGCACGATCTCGGACGGCTTGAGCACGGCGCGGTTGCCCGCTGCCAGCACGCCGGCGAGCGGACTCAGGAGCGTGAAGAGCGGGGCGTTCCAGGTGCCGATGATCGCGACCGAGCCCTTGGGCTGGTACTGCACCTCGGCGGTGGCTCCGAGCTGGTCGTACGGGGAGAACACCGTCCGCTGCTCGGGCTGCATCCACGTCTCCACGTGATCTCGCGCGTATTTCAGCGCGGTCAGCGATCCGAGGATGTCGTTGACGGTCGAGTATCCCGGGTGGCGCCCGCCGAAATCGGCGTCGATCGCGTCGACGATCTCGTCGTGGCGGGCCACGACCATCTCGATCACCGACTCGATCCGCGCCCGGCGAGCCTCGGCGGAACTCGTTCTCTGCGAACGGAACTCCCGTCGCTGACTCTCGAGCAGGTCGCGCAGTTCGGATTCGGTGCCGGTCAGTGTGTTCACAGCGGCGATGCTATGAACGACATCACTCCTGCCCTGCCGATGTCCCGCTCATCGGGACCCGAACGGCGCGACCGTGTTACTCCTCGTCGGCCGATGCGTCGGGCACTGCAGGCTCGTCCGTCTCGGATTCCGGTTCCGGAGCGCTGCTCGTCGTCGGCTGCGCACCGGGCTGCGGCCGGCCGCTCGTCGTCGGCGACGAACCGGATTCCGGTGTGCTCCCGGGCGCGCCGGCGGGGTTGCGTTCCGGTCCCGGAGCGGGCTCGCGCTCTTCCTCCGGTTCGATGCACTCGACGATCGGAACCGGGTCGTACTTGACGGTGCGCGTCGTGCGGGAAAGCTGCGCTCCCGTCTTCGCATCCGTGATCACGCGGGTGTCGCTGACCGTGAAGCCCTGCGCGCCGCTCGACGGAATGCACGCGTCGCCCGCCGGAAGGGTGATCTTGTTCGGTGACGTGAACGCCGTCCGGTCCCCGGTGAACGACTGCACGTCCACCGTCTTCGTGCCCCAGAGCCGGACCGTGATGTCCGAACTCGTGCCGATGGTCTGGATCAGCACGCCGGTGTCGAACGGGTTCCGGAACTGGAGGTCGATCGCGCCCTCGAACACGGTGGCCTCACGCGCCGCCGGGTACCGCGAGATGTAGTAGCTGTGCTCGGTGTGGGCGACGTCCTCCATGCCGGCGAAATACGTTGCGTTGTAGAGGGTTGTCGCGAGCTGGCTGATGCCGCCGCCGACGGCCGTGCCGGGCCGGCCGGCCTCGATGATGCCGGACTCGACGTAGCCCTGCGCCGCCCCGCGCGGACCGGTATATCCGTTGAGCGAGAACGTTTCTCCCGGCTTGACGAGTGCACCGTCGATCTCGGAAGCGGCAAGGCGGATGTTCACGCCCGAGGCGTAGGAGAAGCCACCGGTGGTGAATTCGCCGACGACCTCGCGGATGCCGAGCTTCTCGGCGGCCTCGGTCGTGAGCGCGGGATCCACGGGTGCGTACACGGCCGGGGTGGTCCGGTCGCCCGGCGCGGCCAGCAGCTGGGGCAGCGGTTCGAGAGTCTTCGTCCAGTCGACCAGTTCGCCCTTCACCGCGGGCACGATCGTCGGTCCGCCGCCCTCGATGACGATGCGGGCGTCCTTCGGTTCGACCTCGGTCTCCGCGAGCTGCGGACGCAGGAAATCGACCACGACCTCGGAGTGGTATTCGGGGATCAGGCCGCCCTCGCCGTCCGGCACGAACGACAGGATCGTGCCGATCCGGTCGCGGGGCAAGGTCGCGACCGTGTTGTCGCGACCCTGGACCTTCACGTCCGACGCCACCGCGGGTATCGCGATCTCGGTGAGTGCCCGGTCCACCGCTTCGGGTGTGACGGTCACGTCCAGCGTGGTCACCGGCAACGCGACGTCGCCGAACGCCCACTTCTCGGCGAACACGTCCGCCGCGACCTGGGGATCGAGATTCTGGCCGGGTTGCGGAGACACCGCGACCGGGGTCGCCCCCTCGAAGACGACGGTGCCCTCCCGCGGGGCGCGTTCGGCGCTCGAACGCACTCCTTCGAGAGCGTCCGTGAGTGCCGCGTCGTCGCGGACGGAGACAACGCCGATCTCGTCGGTGCCGAACAGCGACGCCAGCCGGGTGAACGGATTGAGCGGCTGCGATCCGATGCGATCGAGCGTGTGCTCCCAGTCGACCTCGAGTCCGGCCCGGGCGGGAACGACCTCGGCGGTGGTGTCGCCGGCGGTGACGGGCACGGGGTTTTCGAGGCGTCGGCCGAGTTCGTCGCGCAGCAGTGCCTCGGCGTCGTCGACCGATTCGCCGCCGATCTCGATCCCCGCGACCGTCACGCCGCGCGGGACCTTGCCCGACGACGTTGCGAGATCGACACCGTAGAGAACCGCGAGAGCAGCGGCGACACCGCCGGCCACGATCGCGATCTTCCGCCACGGCGGTCCCGCAGGCGAGGGGGATCCGCCGGTGCCGTCCGGCGGTGTCGGGGGCGGAGACGACGGCGGGACCGGTCCGCCGGCGACGACCGGAACGACCTCGGTCGCCGCGTCGTCGGCGGATTCTCCCGCCGCACGGCCCTCGTCGGATTCGGCGGAGGCGGTGCCTTCCGGCGTCCTTTCCGTCGGGGGCTCGGCTGCGGACGCAGCCGGCTGGGCGGGCGGCGTGTTCCTGATCGCGGACATGTCGATCGCGACGGTCGGCGCCGAGTCGTCGACGGCGAGTGCCTGCTCGGCAGGTGCTGTGTCGGGTACCTGCTCGGCCGGCGCCTCGGTGGGCGCCTGCTCGGCGAGTGCCGCGGTGGGCGTCTGCTCGGCCGGCACCTCGGTGGTGTCCTGCTCGACGAGCGCTGCAGCGGTTGCCTGCTCGAGGGGTGCTGCGGCGAGTGCCTGCTCGGCCGGTGCTTCTGCGGCCGGTTCCGGCTGCAGACCGGCCTGCGGCGCGGTCGGCGGTTCGTCCGGGGTGCGGTCCGCGGCCGGCGGATCGATTCCGGCGTCCTTCAGGGAGGTCGCGGCGGTCGGTGCCGCAGGCTCGACCGGGGCCGCAGGCTCGGTGAACACGGGCTTGGTGAACGCGAAGGGCGCGGGCTTCTTCGGCGCAGCCGGAATGGCGGCGGTCGGGATTTCCCAAGGCTTGAGCCGAGTCTGCGGGGTCTCGGGAGCCGGCGGGGTTTCCGGCGCGGCGGGCGCGCTCTCGGTGGCGGACGTGTCCGGGGCGACGGGCTCGTACGCGGCCGCCGGTGTCTCCGGCGCCCGGTCCCCGGCTTCCCGCTCGGGTGCCGCGTCGGCGACCTCGGCAGCGCCCTCCTCGGCAGCGCCCTCCTCGGCAGCGCCCTCCTCGATAAGGGCCTCTTCGACGGGGGCGTCCGCTCCGTTCCGAGCTGCGGACGGTTCGGGTGCCGGGGCGACCTTCGACGGGGTCGGGAGCGGAGCCATCGAGACGAACCGTTCGGTGGGTGCCGGGGTGGTCGGCTCGGCAACGACATCGGGTTTCGCGTCGGCGGCGGTTCCTGCCGTGTGGTCCGGTGCGGCCGCGGCGGCCGTTTCGGGCTTCCTCTGCGCTTCCGCCTCGTTGGGGGGAACGGCACCGCTCATGTTCGCGCGGTCGTCCGCCCCGTTGTTACCACTCACCCGTGTCCTTCCGACTGGGCACCCCACGACCGGGTGCGCCTTTCCACCAAGCGTAAATGCCGGTCCCGGCGCACTCCGATCCGAGCCCGGCGCAAGGGCACCGGAAACGAGAAAGACCCCGCGTTGCCACCAGGTCGGGGGTCAGGCAGCAATGCGGGGTCGATAGGTCTATCGACCCTCTCCCCGGGACGTTACATACCTTCCGGAATTTTTTTCGTGCGGTCTTCTCAGGCCTCGAGGATCGCGGTGACGCCCTGTCCCCCGGCCGCGCAGATGGAGATCAGGCCGCGTGCGGGCTTGCCGGTTTCGGCCTTCTTCTCGTGCAGTATCTTGGCGAGCGACGCGACGATCCGGCCACCGGTCGCGGCGAACGGATGCCCGGCCGCCAGGGACGATCCGTTGACGTTGAGCTTGCTGCGGTCGATCGAGCCGAGCGGTGCGTCGAGGCCGAGCCGGCCCTTGCAGTACTCCTCCGACTCGAAGGCCTGCAGCGTCGCGAGCACGACGGACGCGAACGCCTCGTGGATCTCGTAGAAGTCGAAGTCCTGCAGGGTCAGGCCGTTGCGCTTGAGCAGGCGCGGGATCGCGTAGGTCGGGGCCATCAGCAGACCGTCGCCGCCGTGGACGTAGTCGACCGCGGCGGTCTCGGAGTCCACGAGATACGCGAGGACGGGCAGGCTGCGGGCGGCCGCCCACTCCTCGCTGGACAGCAGGGCCGCGGATGCGCCGTCGGTCAGCGGAGTGGAGTTGCCGGCCGTCATGGTGGCGTCGCCGAGTTTCGTGCCGAACACCGGCTTCAGCGTCGACAGCTTCTCGACCGACGAATCGGGGCGGAGGTTGTCGTCGCGGGTCAGGCCGAGGAACGGGGTGACGAGGTCGTCGAAGAACCCGCGGTCGTAGGCGGCGGCCATGTTGCGGTGGCTCGCGGCGGCGAGTTCGTCCTGGTCGGCGCGGGCGATGCCGAATCCCTTGGCGGTGATCGCGGCGTGTTCGCCCATCGACAGGCCGGTGCGGGGTTCGCCGTTGCGGGGGATCTCGATGCCCAGCATCGACGGGCGCACGTGGCCGAGCAGCTTGAGGCGGTCACCGGTCGAACGCGCGCGGTTGAGCGACAGCAGGAACTCGCGCAGGTCGTTGTCGACACCGATGGGCGCGTCGGAGGTGGTGTCGACGCCGCCGCCGATGCCCGACTCGATCCGGCCCGCGGCGATGGCGTCGCCGACGGCGATGATCGACTGCAGGCCGGTGCCGCAGGCCTGCTGCAGGTCCCACGCGGGTGTGTAGGGGCTCAGCGGGCTGCCGAGCACGCATTCGCGGATCAGGTTGAAGTCACGGCTGTGTTTGAGGACCGCGCCGCCGACGACGGCGCCGAGCTGCTCACCCTGCAGGTTGAAGCGGCTGACCAGACCGTCGAGGGTCGCGGTGAACATGTCCTGGTTCGAGGCGCGGGCGTACTTGCGGTCGGACCGGGCGAACGGGATGCGGTTTCCGCCGAGGATCGCAACGCGGCGCGACGAGCGCGAAGAGCTGGAACGGGCTTTTGTGGTCACGTGTCGTCTCCCGGTGTTCTGATGGATGCGAACTCTGGATACTATTCTTACTCACGAGTAAGTTATTGTCGACACCGCATGACCTCCGAACCAGAGAAGGTGGAATCGTGGCCGAAACCAAGGGCGCACCCAAGCTCTACGCCCAGTTCATCACCTCCGCACCCGGTGCTTTCCTCGCCAAGCAGTTCGGATTGCCCCAGCCGGAGAAGCTCCGCCGCTACCAGCCGGGTGAGCCCCCGCTCGCCGGTCCGGTGCTGCTCGGCGGCAACGGCCGCCTCGTCGAGCCGATCCGCGCCCTGCTGAGCGACTACGTCTTCGCCGAGCCCTCCGAGAAGAACTTCGGTGCCCTCGTGTTCGACGCGACCGGCATCACCGACGCCGCCGGGCTCGAGCAGTTGTTCACGTTCTTCCAGCCCGCCATCAAGGGCCTGGGCCCGAGCGGCCGCGTCGTCGTCCTCGGCACCACGCCGGAGGAAACCGGCTCGGTCGACGAGCGCATCGCCCAGCGCGCCCTCGAGGGCTTCACCCGCAGCGTCGGCAAGGAACTGCGTCGCGGCGCGACCGTCCAGCTCGTGTACGTCTCGCCGCAGGCGCCCGCCGGACTGTCCGGTGTCGAATCCACCCTGCGGTTCCTGCTCTCGGCCAAGTCCGCGTTCGTCGACGGCCAGGTCGTGCGCATCGGCGACGGCGAGGCCACCGCACCCGAGTCGTGGGACAGGCCGCTCGCCGGGAAAGTCGCGGTCGTGACCGGCGCGGCCCGCGGTATCGGCGCGACCATCGCCGAGGTCCTCGCCCGCGACGGCGCGACCGTCGTCGCCGCGGACGTCCCCGCAGCGGGCGACGCGCTGTCGCAGACCGCCAACAAGGTCGGCGGCACGTCGCTCGCTCTCGACGTCACCGCCGCCGACGCCGGCGACAAACTCGCCGCGCACCTGCTCGAACGCCACGGCGGCGCCGACATCATCGTGCACAACGCCGGCATCACCCGCGACAAGCTGCTCGCCAACATGGACGAAGGCCGCTGGAACTCCGTGATGGCGGTCAACCTCATCGCCCCGCAGAAGATCACCGACGTACTCGTCGCGAAGGGCGCACTGAAGGACGGCGGCCGCGTGATCGACGTGTCGTCGATCGCCGGCATCGCCGGCAACCGCGGCCAGACCAACTACGGCGCATCCAAGGCCGGCGTCATCGGCCTCGTGCAGGCCACCGCGCCCGTGCTGGCCGAGAAGAACATCACCATCAACGCCGTCGCACCCGGCTTCATCGAGACCGCGATGACCGCCGCGATCCCGCTCGCGACCCGCGAGGGCGGCCGCCTGATCAGCTCGCTGAATCAGGGCGGCGAGACCGTCGACGTCGCCGAGACCGTCGCGTGGTTCGCGAACCCGGCGTCGAGCGCTGTCACCGGCCAGGTCGTGCGCGTGTGCGGCCAGTCCATGCTGGGGGCGTAGATGGCCGTCATCGAACTCGACTCGGTGCCGTCGATCCTCGACGTCTACTCCCGCGCCGTGGTCTCGGCGCTGCCGGTGATCGGCGCGTCCGGCACGTCGCTGCCGGACGACACGCTCCTGCTGCGCGGCGTACGCGTCGATCAGGACAACCTCGCCGAGTACGCGAAGGTGTGCGGTCTGCGCTTCGGCGACACCCTGCCGATGACCTACCCGTTCACGCTCGCGTTCCCCGTCGTGATGAAACTGATGGTGTCCAAAGGCTTTCCGTTCGCCGCCATGGGATCGGTGCACGCGGAGAACGTGATCGAACAGTTCCGGCCGATCTCGGTCACCGAGCCGCTGGACATCCGGGTACACGCGGAAGACCTGCGCGAGCACCGCAAGGGCATGCTCGTGGACGTCGTCACCGAGATCTCCGTGGGCCGTGAACCGGTCTGGCGGCAGACCTCGACGTTCCTGCACCAGCAGCGCACGTCGCTGTCCGGCGCCCCGAAGCCGGAACCGGAACCCCAGGTGATCCCGCCCGTGCCGACGTCGACCCTGCGGGTCGACCGCAAGACGATCGACCGCTACGCGGCCGTCTCCGGCGACCGCAATCCGATCCACGTCTCGACCTTGGGCGCCAAGGCATTCGGCTTCCCGCGCACCATCGCGCACGGCATGTGGAGTGCCGCAGCGGCGCTGCGGGCCGTCGAGGGACGCGTCCCGGACAAGGTCACGTACTCGGTGCGGTTCGGGAAGCCGGTGCTGCTGCCGGCGACGGTGAACCTGTACGCGCAGCAGGTCGCGGACGGCTGGGATCTGTCCCTGCGGCATCCGGAGAAGCAGTACCCGCATCTGAGCGCCACGCTGCGCTGAGACGGGACGGCACAACGACTTCGGGTGGTCCGGGGCGCGATGGGGGCGTCCCGGTCCACCCGATCCGTATTCGGGGGTCAGCCGGGCGTATCGGTGCGTCGGCGGCCGGCGAGGCCACGCCACGCGAGGTTCTCGAGCAGATCGGCGGCCTTGGCGACGTCGATCTCGCCGCCGGCGATGCGGTCGGCGACCGCCTCACCCGCGCCGACCAGTGCGACCGCCATGATGGTGAAGTCCATGTCCGGTTCCGGGTCGCGCGTGCTCGATTCGAGCAGGTGCGCGGTCAGTTCGATGAGCCGGTCGCGGCTGCTGCGCACCTGGTTCGCGAAGGCCTGCTGGGCGAGGGCCTGACGGTAGAGCACCATCCACGAGTGCCGATGTTCGTCGACGAATCCGAGGAACGACTCGAGCGCGACCCGCAGTTGCGCGCGCGGCGGCAGGTTGGGATCGCCCGCCGGTGCCAGGGCTTCGACGAATCGCTGCCCCTCCCGGCCGATGCACGCGGCAAACAGTTCGTCCTTCGAGCCGTAGTACAGATACAGCATCGGCTTCGAGATCGAGGCGCGCGCCGCGATCGCGTCCATCGACGTCTCGTGGAAACCCTTCTCGGAGAACACCTCCACGGCGGCATCGAGCATCTGCTGTTCCCGCACCGCGCGAGGCAGTCGCTTGGTACCGCCGGCCATGTCTCCTCCATACTGCTCGGGTCTCGCTCCTTACCCTAGGGTAAGGAGCGCGGGTGGGTTCTCCGGATTTCGGAATCCCGGAAAATCAGCAGTCGAGCGCACCCTTGGCCCGCGCGACCGTGCGCACCGCGTCGTCCACCTGCGCGGCCGGCAACGCGCCCGACCGCACGGACTGCTCGAGACGATCGAGAACCTCGGGCACCTGATCGGTGGTCAGCCACAACGCCTGGTCGACACCGGCGATCAACGCCGCCTCCACGGCCTCGGCGATGCCGTAACTGTCGGTGATCGCGCGCATCCCGGACAGATCGTCGGTGAAGATCACCCCGTCGAACGGCGGTGCCCCGTACCCGGCACCGTCGCGCAGCAACCGCACCGCCGCGGGGCTGATGCTCGCCGGCCGCCCGTCGGTCAGCCCCGGCACGTCGAGATGGCCGATCATCACGGCGACCCCGGACGTGACGAGTTCGCGATAGGGCACGAGGTCGATCCGCTGCAGCTGAGCGAGCGGCGGGGCGACCACCGCGCCCGTGTGCGAATCACCCGACGCCGAGCCGTGACCCGGAAAGTGCTTGAGCACCGGGAGAATTCCCGCATCGCGCAACCCCCGCGCGTACGCGTCGGCGTACTGCACGACGACCTGCGGATCGTCGGAGTAGGAACGGTCGCCGATCACGTCGTCGTCGGCCCGGTCGGTCACGTCGACATCCGGCGCGAAATCCACGGTGATGCCCAGCTCCCGCAGTTCGCGGCCGCGCTCGAGCGCCATCGCGTAGGTTTCCTCGACGCTCATCGTCTGCGCCGTGACCCGCGCCGACGGATCCTCCCCGAGCAGCTCACCGACCCGCGAGACGCGGCCGCCCTCCTCGTCGATCGTCACCATCAGCGGCAGGGGGCTCTGTGCGGCGACCGCGGGGATCTCCCGGTTCGACAGCATCGACACGTCGGTCCAGCTGCCGATGAAGATGCCGCCGATCTGCTCGGACTGCACGATCGCCAGCGCGTCGTCGGTGCCGGTCACCCCGACGTTGAGCAGCTGCGCGAGCTTCTGCCGCAACGACAGCGACGCGAGCAGATCGTCGCCGCACACCGGTGCGGGTGCCGGTGCCGCCACGGGCTCGGTCGTCGTGGTCGTGGTCGTGGGAGCCGCCGATGTCGCGGACACGGACTCGGTTGCGGCGGTCGACGAGACGTCCGGCGAGTCGTTCCCGCCGCAGCCGGCGACCGCGGTCGCGGCGGCGAGCACGGCGACGAGACTGTGACGGATACGCATGGACATCGACGGTAGCCGACCATCGCACAGTCGGCTCCCACAGCCCGCCGGGAACGGTAATGTGCACCCCGAGCAGCCGGTTTCGACCCAAGGGGTGTGCGATGCCCGCAGATCTGATCCTCATTGCCTACGACGGTTCCGAAAACTCCAAGCGCGCCGTCGAATACGCGGGCCGCTTCCTCGAGTCCTGCCGCGCCGTCGTCGTCACCGCGTGGGAACCCATGGTGCGCCAGGCCGCACGGATGTCCGGGCTCTCCGGGGTGATGCAACCCGAATGGGTTCCCGACGAGGACAGCGAGGACGTGGCGCTCACCGACGCCAAGGTCACCAACTCCGAAGGCCTCGAACTGGCGCGCGCGGCGGGCCTGCAGGCGGAGGGCCGCACCGTCGAGATCGTCAACGCGGTGTGGACCTCGATCATCGAGGCCGCCGACGAACTCGACGTCGACATCATCGTCACCGGAACCCGCGGCACCACCGGGCTGCGGTCCCTGCTGCAGTCCTCCGTCGCCGACCACGTGCTGCGCCACAGCCACCGGCCGGTGCTGATCGTGCCGCCGGGACGCTAGGCGCACCGCCGTCGCCGCCGGGCGATATCGTCGAGCGATCATGGACGGCTTCCTTCTCTCGCGCCCGGAGCGCACCCTCCGCACCACCGGAATCAGACGCCTGTACGACACCGCCGCCGAGGCGTCACGGGCGCTGCGACGCGACGAGGCCGATCTGATCGTCGGGGCCCTGCCCTTCGACCCGGAGCGCCCGCCGGCGCTGATGCAGCCCGAGGAGAGCACCGTCACCGACGGGCCGTGGACCCCACCCGACGACCTCGACGCACTGCCGCCGGTGCGGGTCGCCGCGCAGAACCCGCCCCCGCGCATCCACGTCGCGCGGGTGCGGACACTGATCGAACGGCTCGAACTCGGCGAGTTCGGCAAGGTCGTCGCCGCACGGTCGGTCGCCCTCGACGCGGACGAGCCGCTCGACGCCCTCGCCGTCGCCGCGCGCATGGTCGCCCGGCACCCGACGGCCGCGACCTACGCCGTGGACCTCAGTGCCGCCGGCGAACGCTACTGGGGGCACACCCTCGTCGGCGCGACCCCGGAAGTTCTGGTGAGCCGGCGCGGCAGCACCGTCACGTGCCGGCCGCTCGCCGGGACCGCCGCGCGCTGCGCCGACCCCGCCGATGACGAGGCGGCCGGTCGCGACCTCCTCGCGTCCGCGAAGAACCTCGCCGAGCACGCCTACGTCACCGCGTGGATCCGCGACCGTCTCGGTCCGCTGTGCACCGAGCTGGATATCCGCGAGACCCCGGTGCTGACGAGCACCCCCGACGTGTGGCATCTGGCGACCCCGATCACCGGGACACTGCGCGACCCGGCCACCGACGCCCTGACCCTCGCGACGGTGCTGCATCCGACACCCGCGGTCGCGGGCACCCCCACCGAGGCGGCGCTCGCCACGATCCGGGCCGTCGAGGGCGATCGCCGCTTCTACGGCGGTGCCGTCGGCTGGTGCGACGCCGCCGGGGACGGCGACTGGCTGGTCGCGATCCGCTGCGCGGAGATCAGCTCCGACGGGCTGCGTGCCCTCGCGTGGGCGGGCGGCGGGATCGTCGCCGATTCCGACCCCGACGCCGAACTCGACGAGACGACCGCGAAGCTGCGGACACTGCTCGGCACGCTCGGCCTCTGATTCCGGGCACACCGTCGTGGCACACGGACAGAGACACACAGTGGGGGCACACCGTGTGACACGGGTGATACCTTGACGCGGTGCGAAACGGCGCGGGGACGTCCCGCGCCGACGTTTTGACGATGGGGAGATGGGCATGGCGAAGTTCCTTGGACCCGGCCTGGGCAGCGCTGTGATCGGCGCCGTTCTCGGTGCTGCAGCGGTATTCGGTGTGACCGCCGCGGTGCAGGACAACACCCGCCCGGAGATCGACCGCAGCGGCAACGCCGATTCCTCCCTCCTGAACCAGGTTGAGTACGGCAGCCGCTGACGGCGCCGGCAACGCTGCGAGTTCACGCACTTCCTCCGGCGTGACGGCCCCGCACGATCCGGGGCCGTCCGCCGAACCCTTGTCACGTCGGTGGTTGTACGCGGCCGCCGCGGTGGCGTTCGTACTTGCGTTCGCGCAGGTCCCCGGCCTCATCGTGGCCGACACCAAGTACGACCTGACGCAGAATCCGCTGGGGTTCCTGGCCCGCGCATCCCACCAGTGGAGCAGCATCGCCCCGCTCGGGCAGGTCCAGAACCAGGCGTACGGCTACTTCTTCCCGCACGGCACGTTCTTCGCGGCCGGGCAGATCCTGCACGTGCCTCCGTGGATCACCCAGCGGATCTGGTGGGCACTGCTGCTGATCGCCGGATTCTGGGGCATCGTGCGGCTCGCCGAAGCACTGGGCATCGGCAGCCGCAGTTCCCGGGTTCTCGCCGCCGTGGTGTTCGCGCTGTCCCCGCGGGTCCTGACGACCCTCGGGTCGATCTCGTCGGAAACCCTGCCGATGATGCTGGCGCCGTGGGTGCTGCTGCCCGTGGTCCGGTACGCGCGCGGCGATTCCGGGCGTTCGGCCCTGCAACTGGCCGCGCAGTCCGCGGTCGCGGTGGCGCTGATGGGTGCGATCAACGCGGTCGCGACCGCCGCGGCCTGCCTCGTCGCCGGCCTGTGGTGGCTCGCGCACCGGCCCGGGCGGGCGTGGTGGCACTTCACGATCCGGTGGATCCCGTGCTGCATTCTCGCGGTGCTGTGGTGGATGGTGCCGCTGCTGCTGCTCGGCAGGGTCAGTCCGCCCTTCCTCGACTACATCGAATCGTCCGGTGTCACCACCGAGTGGGCGTCGCTGGCGGAGATCCTGCGCGGCACCGACAGCTGGACACCGTTCGTCTCCCCCGAACGCATCGCCGGGGCGGTGCTCGTGACGCAGCCGGCCGCGGTCCTCGTGACCGGTCTCCTCGCCGCCGCGGGCATGGCCGGTCTGGCGATGCGCTCGATGCCGGCACGCGGCCGGCTGACGCTGATTCTGTTCGTCGGGGTGGCCGGGCTCGGCGCGGGTTATGTCGGTGAGCTCGGTTCCCCGTTCGCCGAGCAGGTGCGCCTGTTCCTCGACTCCGGCGGGGCGGCGCTGCGCAACGTCCACAAACTCGAACCGCTGGTGCGGCTGCCGCTGGTCCTGGGCCTGGCCCACCTGCTGCGGCGGGTGCCGCTGCCCGGGTCGGTGCCGTGGGGACGCGCCCGCGTCGCCTTCGCGCATCCCGAACGGGACCCGATGGTCGCGTTCACCACCCTGATCCTGGTCGCCGCGACCCTCGCGACCTCCCTGGCGTGGACCGGCAAGCTCGCGCCGCGCGGCGCCTACGACGAGGTCCCCGGCTACTGGCACGAGACCGCGGCGTGGCTCGGCGAGAACACCTCCGACCGCGGCGAACGCGCCCTGATCGTGCCGGGCGCCCCGTTCGGCAGCCAGATCTGGGGTCTGACCCGCGACGAACCGATCCAGGCCCTGGCCGAATCACCGTGGGTGTCCCGCGACGCGGTGCCGCTGGTGCCGCCCGGCGCGATCCGCGCCCTCGACTCGGTGCAGCGGCTCATCGCCGACGGCCGGCCCTCCGACGGGCTCGCCGCCACGCTGCGCGGCCAGGGCATCGGCTACGTGGTCGTCCGCAACGATCTGGATCCCGACACGTCCCCGGCCGCGCGCAGCGCACTGGTCCACCGCGCCCTCGACGGCTCCCCCGGCCTGGTGCGGGTCGCCGAGTTCGGCCCGGACATCCGCCGCGAACTCGGCGAGGACTTCGTCGCGGACGCGGATCTGCAGCCCGCCTATCCGGCGATCGAGATCTACCGCGTCGATGTGCCGGGCTCTTCGCCCGTCGGCCCGTATGTCGTCGACGCCGCGTCGGTTCCGCGGGTCCAGGGCGGCCCCGAATCGCCGCTGCAACTCGCCGGCGGCGAACCGCCGCTGCCCGGCCCGCTGCTGCTGGCCGCGGACGCGCAGCGCGCCGGGCTGCCCGTCGACGGGGTGGTCGTCACCGACACGCCCACCGACCGCGAAACGGACTACGGGCAGGTGGACTACCACTCGTCGACGATCCGGGCAGCCGACGATCCCCGACGCACCCACAACCTGGTGCCGGACTATCCGGTCGCCGACACCGACCTCGTCCGCGCCGAATGGGAGGGCGCGCGCATCGGGGTCTCCAGCGCCGCGTCCGACGCCACGCAGCTCGGTGGCACCTCACCGGGCAGCGGACCGGCCGCCGTCGTCGACGGTGACCCCACCACCGGCTGGCACAGCAACGGCCTCGAATCCGCGGTCGGACAGTGGCTGCAGCTCGACCTCGACACCCCGATCGAGGCCGGCATGCTGCACCTGACGACGAGCCCGGGCGTGCTCGGCTCGCCCGTCAAGTGGCTGGAGCTGGAAACCGACCGCGGCACCACCGCCGTCCGGGTCGAGAAACCCGGCCGCGAACAGACGATCGCGTTGCCGCTGGGGACCACGACGTGGATCCGCATCACCGCCACCCACACCGAGGACGGCACCGCCGGGAGCCAGTTCGGCATCACCGAGGTCGCGGTGGACGACTTCACCGACCGCGAGAACCCACGGCCCATCGACATCCGCCGGCGCATCGTACTGCCGCCGGTCCCGGACGGCGCGGACGTGCTCGGCTGGCAGCTGAGCCAGGAGTTCCCGGGCCGCGGCAGCTGCGTCGACACCCCCGACCGGGTGCGGTGCGCCCGCGGGCTGGCGACGGCCCCGGAGGAACCGAACACGTTCACCCGTTCGCTGTCGGTGCCGGCGGAAACCGAGGTCGCGCCGCAGGTGCGGGTGCGGACGCGTCCCGGTCCCGCGGTGGAGGCGCTCGCCGCGCAGCCGGATCGGGTCACCGCGACCGGTCCCGCCGACGTCGCAGACCTGTCCGGCTCCGCGTTCGCCGCGACCGACGGGGATCCGCGCACCTCCTGGACCGCGCCGGAATCCGCCCTCGAACCCGGCGCACCACGCCCGACCCTGACCCTGCAACTGCCGTCGCCGGAACTCGTGACCGGACTCGACGTGGCCGCGAGCCTCGGTGCGCTACCGGTGGCACCGACCCGGATCGCGGTCAACCTCGGCAACGGACCGCAGGTGCGCGACATCGACCTCGGAGACGACGTCCGCTCGGCCCGGGTGGATCTGGAACCGCACGTCACGGACCGGATCGTGGTCAGTCTCGTCGCCTGGCCCGACGTCCTGGACCGCACGATCCTCGGGTTCGCGAAGCTCACCCCGCCCGGCCTCGCCGAGATCACCGTCCTCGGGCAGGACGGCCCGCTGGGGGCGCAGGACCCAGCCGCCGACCGGACCGTCACCGTCGGCTGCGACAGCGGCCCGGTCGTGACCGTCGCGGGCCGCTCCTACCGCACGTCGGTGACGACGACGGTCGCCGCCCTCGCCTCCGGGGAGGAGATCCCCGCGACCCTGTGCGACACCGGCACGGTCGCGCTGCCCGCGGGCCGGGTGCACCTCGACATCACCCCGGGCGCCGCGTTCGTCGTGTCGAGCGTGGACCTGCCCGTCCCGGGGGCGCTGCCGCCCGTGCCCGCACCGGTCGAACTCGCCACCGGCACGTGGACCGAGGATCTTCGCGAACTCGACGTCCCGGTCGCCGGCACCGAACGGATCGTGGTGGTGCCGGAAAGCACCAACGTCGGCTGGGTCGCGGCCGCACCGGACGGCAGCGAGCTGACCCCGGTCGTGGTGGACGGCTGGCAGCAGGGCTGGATCGTGCCGGCCGGAACCGGCGGCACCGTCACCCTCGCGTTCGCGACGGACCGCTGGTACCGCGCCGGGATCTTCGGTGGACTGCTGCTGCTGATCCCGCTGTTCGCGGCGGCATGGTGGCCGCGGCGGCGCCGCGAGCAGGAACTGCCCGGTCCCGCTCCGAGGCCGTGGGGCAGCACCCTCGTCGGACTCGCCGGGGTCGTCGCGGTCGCGACGGTGGCGGCGGGTGCGGTCGGGGCGGGTGTCGCGGTGGCCGGTGCCGTGGCGATCGGCGTGATCATCGCGCGCCGGGGCGAAACCGCCGCCTCACGGATCCTGGTGGGGACGACCGGTGCGGCGACGATGATCGCGATGGCGATGCTGTCGACGGGCCCGTGGCGGGCGCCGGGCGGTTACGTCGGCCACTCGTTCCTGATTCAGTTCGCGGCGGCCGTCGGGCTGGTCGCGCTGGGCCTGGCCACCGTGCCGCTGTCGCCGCGCTTCGCCCGCGTCCTGCGGTGGAATTCGCGGCGGACGGGTTCCTCGACGAGCGCGTAGCTCACGGACGCGACCGCGATGCTCAGGACGACGGTGACCGCGAGCACGAACCAGAAGTGGCCGTGGAACGGCAGGATGCCGAACACCGGGAACACGATCGACAGCACCGCGAGATGCCAGATGAAGATGCCGTACGACCAGCGGCCGACGGCCAGCGCGGCGGGCGACGCCAGGATGCGGTGGTCGCTGCGCGGCGCGAGGGTCAACGGGGCGAGCAGCGCCGCGCTCATCACGGCGCCGAGCAGGATCTTTCCGTTGTACTGCCACGGCTCGAGGTCCGTGAGTCCTTCCGGCCCGCCCAGCGGGGTGGTCGCGAGCGCGAACGCGCCGATCGCGATCGCCGCCATCAGCGCGCGCCGCGCCGCGAGACGATGCATCCACGTCCCGCCGACGGTGGCCAGTTCGGCAAGCAGCATGCCGGCCCCGAACCACGGCAGGTAACCGGGAAGCCAGTTGTCGTGATGGATGTGCTCGGGGGTGGCCACCGGCAGCCACACCCACACCAAGCTCAGCGCGCATGCCGCGAGGATCACCGGGATGCGGAACCGCGCGGCGTCCCCGCGCAGCCGGCACAACGCCAGCGCCAGCAGCGGCAGCACCAGATAGAACGCGACCTCGACGGACAGGCTCCACATCTGGGTGAGGCCCTCGGTGAGCGTCAGCGGCACGAACACCTGCACCAGCGTCAGGTTCGCCACCCACACCCGCCAGCCGCCGCCCGCCCCCGGCAGCAACAGCAGTACCAGGCACACGACGGTCCAGTAGGCCGGCAGGATGCGCACGGCCCGGGAGGCGAGATAACGGCCAGTCGGCTGCGCGACACCGTATCCGCGGGCCGCCGCGGCGTGCGGCCGCCACAGCAGGAAACCGGACAACGCGAAGAACAGGGCGACCGCGAGATCGAACCGGCCCCACACCCGGCCGATCACCGGATCGTGCACGGCACCGGTCTGGAACGCCACATGGGTGATGAGAACACCCACGGCGGCGAAGCCGCGCATGCCCTCGAGGGCCGGCAGGAAGCCGGTCACGCCACGAGGTGAGGCACCGGCATCGGGTCGATTGGTCATCGCCGACCAGTGTGCCCGGGATGCGTACTGTCCCGGAAGTCCGGGTTCTTCCGCGATCCGAACGTACGCACAACCACTGTCGGCTGTTAGTGTCTGGGCTCACGTGGTGTCCGCATTGTCGTACACCAGACGATCCGTGCAGCCCTGCTGCCGGTGGGGGTACTCGATGACAACCGTTGAGTGAGGAGAGACAGCATGGCTGAGCGATCGGGCTCGGGCCGGAAACTTGCGCTGGTGTTGGTGGGCCTGGGGACGTTCCTCTTGGCGATCGCGCTGCTGGTGCCGACCTACACAGTGGGCAAGCTGAAGAAGACGCCGCTCGATCTCGAGGTCACCACTGTGGCCGAGGGTACCGGCGACATCCTCAATTCCAGGGCGCTGCTCTCCGGTAAGGCGCAGGTCGACACGAACGTCCCGATCGTCGCGCAGCGCTTCGTCACGGTCGAGGACCCCTCGAACGCCGACATCATGACGCTGCAGGCCGGCCAGACGGTGCGTCGCCTGGACATGCAGGGAGACACCGGCCTGGTGTCCGCGACCGTGGACCGGGTGACCGTCGACCGTGTCACCTCGATGCCGGTCTCGGCGGAGGAGTACCCGGATCGTGTGAGCACCATCCAGACCTCGGCGACCGCGCCGCCCACGGAGATCGACAACCGTGACGGCCTGCAGTACAAGTTCCCGTTCGACGTGGAGCAGAAGAACTACCCCTATTTCGATCTGAACGCCCGTGAGAACTACGAGATCGAGTACAAGGGCGAGGAAGAGATCAGCGGCGTCAAGGTCTACCACTTCCAGCACACGATCGATCCGGTCGACCTGTCGAAGGCCGATCCGTCGAACCCGTCGTACAAGCTGAGCCTGCCGGCCTCCACGTGGGGCGTCGAGGGCGGCGATGCGCCGGTCACGATGGTCCGCTGGTACACCAACGTCCGTGACCTGTGGGTCGATCCGATCACCGGCGTCGTCATCAAGGGCCAGGAGCAGCAGTACCAGTACTACGCCCGTGCGGCCGACAAGCCCGAGGTGACGGTCCTGAAGGTCACGCTGCCGTTCGACCAGGACACCATCGAGTACCAGGTCGGACAGGCCAAGGACGGCCAGGACCAGCTGTCGACGTTCGGCCGCACCGTCCCGATCATCCTCGGCATCCTCGGTGCCATCTCGCTGATCGCGGGCATCGTGCTCGGTGTGCGCGGCGGCAAGGGCGGCACCCCGGCCGCCGCTGCCGGCGGCCCGGCTCCGGCCGGCCCGGCCACGACCACCCCGTCCGGCCCGGCGCACGCCGCTCCGACCCAGCGGGACCTGACCAACGACGACACCCAGGTCATCCCGCGCACCGACGCGGGACAGAACCCGCCGCAGCGGGACTGGACCACCGACGCGACGCAGGAGATCCCGAAGACGGATCTGCGCAAGCCGCCGTCGGAGCAGTAACCGTCGAGAGCTCACGCGAACGCCCGGCCGGGATTCCCGGCCGGGCGTTCGCGCGTATCAGCGTCGAATCGGCCGCGCGGCGAACGGACAGGCGCATGCGGAATTCACGTGGGCGGCTGCCGTTCCGGCGCGCGAGTTCTTCAGTTGGGCCGCAGCCGAGGTGTTCAGGACTTCCTCCGGACGGCGGGTCCGGCCGCGCGCACGGCGAGCACCGCGACCACCGCGGCGGTGACCGCCGCGACCCCGACCGCCACGGCGACGAACTGCTGCACCGTGGACGCCACGGTGGTCATGAGCACCGCCTCGACGACCAAGCCGAGCCACGCGACTCCCGCCAGACGGGTGCGTTCGCTCGCGATCGCCGACAGCAGACCGGCCTGCAGGACGGCGAGGCACGCGCCCTGCAGCGCGAACACCCACAGCAGCGACTGCACCGGGGCGTAGGCGTCGCCGACGAGCAGCGGCACGAGCGGGGCACACAGCGCGGCGCCCGCGACGACCACCGCCCCGATCCCGACGATCACCGTCAATGCGGACCGGACCGCCTCCCCGGACCGGGTCGGGTTGGCCATCTGCGGATACAGCACCACACCGACGGCCTGCGGCAGCCAGAACGCGACCTTCGTCGCGACCGCGCCCAGCGCGTACAGACCGGCGGCGTCGGCGTCGAGCACCATGCGGGCGAGCAGCAGATCCAGCGAGGTCATCGCGATCAGCGCGAGCTGCACCTGGGAGGCGCGCAGGACCGAGGTGATCCCGGGGGCGCGCGGGGCGTCCGGGATCGGCTCGGTGCCACCACGACCCACGATCACCGCGGCCCCGGCGGCGACGATCCCGGTGCCCACCGCCCCGGCCAGCAGCGCCGCCCCCGGACCGCCCCCGGCGGCGAGCACCGCGACCGCGGGCGCGACCTTCGCGATGCCCGCCGCGGCCAGGACGACGCTGAGCGCCGCGAACCGGCCGCGTCCCTGCAGCAGGCCCTGTTCGGCGGCGAGGAGAACCAGCAGGGGTGCGGTCACGAGGGACCCGAACGCCCCTGCCACACTCGTGTCGAGCGCCCACGCGACCACCGGCACCAGCACGGCCGCGAGGCCCGCCGCGAGCGCGGCGCACCGGTAGCCGAGGTGACGCAGTTCGTCGATGCCGCTGCCGTGCACGGTTTCCCGCGCGACCACCGTCTGCAGGGCGAGCGCGGGCACCGCGAGGACGAGCTGGGCGGCGAGCAGGCTGGCGAATTCGCCGTAGCCGGCCGGGCCCAGCCAGCGGCTCGCGGGCAGGTGCAGCAGGTAGGACGCCAGGCTGGCGGTCATCGCACCGGCGGTCACCATCGTCATTCCGGCGACGGCGGATCCGGTGGGCGCGGGACGCGGCGTCTGAGGTCGCGGCATCCGCCCATCCTTACACCTGCACCGGCCCGTATTCTGCGCGCATGGTCAGGCCGGTGTCGTTGCGTTCCGTCGTGCCGGTCGTCTACAGCCTCGCGCTGGCGGTCGCGGTGCTCGGCCCGCTGCTGTTCTCCCCCGGCTATCTGTTGCTGCGCGACGCGGTGAGCACGCCGCGTTCGTTCCCGACGGATTCGGCCCTGGGCATCACCGACGCCGCGGCCCGCGCGGTGCCGCAGGACGCGCTGCTCGCGGCCGTGACCGTCGTCGTCGACGGCGGGATCGCGGTGACGGCACTGCTCGTGGCGGCGCTGTGGGCGGCGGGCTGGGGCGCGGCACGGCTGGTGGTGACGGTGCTGCCGGACCGGGCGGCCGGCCTGCCCGCGCAACTGGTGGCGGCGACGGTGGCGGTGTGGAACCCGTACGTCGCCGAACGGCTGCTGCAGGGCCACTGGAGCCTGCTGGTGGGGTACGCGGCGCTGCCCTGGGTCGTGTGCGCGACCGTCGCGGTGCGTGGCGGACTGCGCTGGGGGTGGTGGGTTCTCGGGGCGTGGCTCGCGGCGGCGGGTCTGACCCCGACCGGGGCGGTTCTCGCGGCGATCACGGCGCTGGCCGTGCTCGCGGCGCCGGGTGGCACCCCCGCGCGCGGGCCGCGGATCGCGGGCGGGGCGGCGCTGAGCGTCGTCGCGTCGGCGCCGTGGCTGGTCGCGACGGCGGTCTCGGGTGGCGGGTCCGGCGCCGACCCCGCCGGGGTCGCGGCGTTCGCGGCGCGCGCCGAACCGTGGCTCGGCACGCTCGGGTCCCTCGCGGGTCTGGGCGGGATCTGGAACGCGGACGCGGTGCCCGGTTCCCGGACGACCCCGTGGGCGTTCGTCGGGACCGCGGCACTGTTGCTGGTGGTCGCGTGCGGGCTGCCGGCGCTGTGGCGGCGCCGGGAGCCGGTCACGGTGACGCTGGGGCTGCTCGCCGCGGTCGCGGTGCTGGCCCCGGCGCTCGCGGCGACTCCGGTGGGGCTGCAGGCCGGTGAGTGGTCGATGCTGCACGTGCCCGGTGCCGGCCTGCTGCGCGACACCCAGAAGTGGGTGGCGCTGGCGTTGCCGCTGTACGTGTTGGCCGCCGGTGCGGGTGTCGGGTGGCTGCGGGACCGGTTCGGTGGCCGCGACACGGTGTGGGCGACCGTGGCGGTTCTCGTCGTGCTGGTTGCCACCCCCGATCTGGTGTGGGGTGTCGGCGGCCGGGTGCAGCCCGTGCAGTACCCGGCAGGGTGGCAGCAGGTCGCCGGGATCGTGACCGCCGACGAGGGGGACGTCGCGGTGCTCCCGGCGGGAATGTTCCGGCGGTTCGGGTTCAGTGGCCGTGCGGCCGTGCTGGATCCGGCGCCGCGGATGCTGCGCGCGGACGTGCTGCAGACCGGGCAGCTCGTCGTCGCGGGCGGCACGGTCGCCGGGGAGGGCCGCCGCGCCGCCGACGTCGAAGCATTGCTGCTGGCCGGTGCGCACCCGGACGAGCTGGCCGCCCTCGGCGTCGGCTGGGTGCTCGTCGAACACGGCACGCCGGGAGAGCTCGGCGCATCGCAGCGCACCCTGGACGCGCTGGAACTCGTCCACGACGACCCCGACCTGAGCCTGTACCGGGTGCCCGGTGCGAGCGCGCAGCCCGGCGATCGGGGCGCGGCGGTCGCCGCGCACGTGCTGTGGGCGCTGCTACCGGTCGGCGGCGCTGCCGGCGCGCTCGCGATCCGGATGCGTCGGCAGACCGGCGCTGCGCGGGAACAGTCCTGAGACCCGGCGACCTTCCGCGGTCGCGGTGAGCACGTCGAGCACCCCCTCGCCGGTTGCCGCCCAAGAGAATTCGCCGGCGCGGACGCGGGCCTTGCGACCGAGGTCGCGGCGACGGTCGGCGTCGCCGAGCAGTTCGGCGACCGCCTCGGTGAGTTCGGTCGCGGAATCGACGAGCAGACCGGTGACCCCGTCGATCACCGAGTCGGTCAGGCCCTTCGAACTGCGGTAGCCGATCGTCGGCACGCCGTGCTGGGCGGCTTCGACGACGGCGAGCCCCCACCCCTCCTTGCGGGACGGCATCACGTGCACCCAGGCACGGGCGAGCAGTTCGTGCTTGCGCTCCTCGGAGACGTGCCCGTGGAAGGTGACGGCGTCGGTGATGCCGAGGTCGGCGGCGGCGTCACGCAGGTTCTGTTCCCACCAGCCGCCGCCGATCACATCCAGGTGCAGGCCGGGCACATCGCCGCGCAGCGCGGCGACCGCGGCGAGGGCGTCCTCGATCTGCTTGTGCGGCACCAGCCGGGACAGCACGCACACGCTCGGGTGGGCGGTGCGGGTGTGGTCGTCGCCGGGTTCGACGGTGTCGGGGATCGGGTCGATGCCGTTGCGCACGACGGCGATGCGGTCGTGCTCGACCCCGAGGGCACGCAGTTCGTCGGCGGACGGCAGCGACACGGTCAGGTACTGGTCGCGGCGGTGCACGCGCGGCGAGAGGGTCGATTCGATCCACCAGCCGATGCGGGCCATCACCCGTCCCGCGACCGGCCACTGTTCGCGGTGACAGTGGTGCACCAGCACCGTGGATGGTGCGCCGGCGACGAGCCCGGCGAAGAAGGGGATGCCGTTCTGGGTGTCGATCACCGCGTCGGGGCGCAGGCCCCGCAGCGGACCGAAGCCGAGGCGACCGGCGGCGATCGCCGCGAGCGCCCGCGGATAGACGGTGAGGCGGCCGCCGCCGCGGCTGATGGTGATGCCGTCGACGACTTCGCGTTTCGGGGCGCCCGGGTAGGCGGCGGTGCGGAACGTGACGGCGACGCCGCGGGCCGCGAGCTGGGCGCCGACCTGTTCGAGGTAGCGCTCACTGCCACCTCCCTGCGGGTGCCCGCTGTCACGCCAGCAGAGCAGCAGAACCTCCCGCACGTGGCGACCCCCCTCGGATTCCGGTTCGCCCGCGACCCGGGCGAACATGCGTGCTGCGACTGTATCGGGGAACACACTAACGGTGGGATCGCTCCGGAACCGGCGGGGGTTACTGCCGGGTACCGTCAGGCCGCGGTCGCAGCCGAGTCCGACGGCTCGGGTTCGCTGCCGTTGCCGGGCAGGTCCGTGCGGCTGTTGCCGAGCACCAGGATCAGGGTAGCCGCGGCGACGGCCGCACCCGCCAGGAACAGCACCGGATAGCCGACGCCGGGCACGGTCTGCACGACGACCGCGAGGACCGCGGGCACCGCGAAACCGAGGTAGGTCAGCGAGTAGAACACCGCGGTCAGCCCGGCGAGGTCGTCGGGACCGGCGATGCGCTGGATCTCCTGCAGGCCCGACACCAGTGCCAGTCCGTAGCCGCAGCCCAGGACCGCGGCTCCCGCGAGCGCGAAGGGCACGGTCAGCCGGTCCGCAGCGACCGCGCCGGCCACCATCCCGGCGACCAGGACGATCAGCGCGACGACGAGCGCGCGGGCGCTGCGCGGGGTGTCGATGCGCCGGCCCAGCGCCTGGATCCCGAAACCGCATCCGAGCGCGACGACGCACAGCAACGCCGAGAAGGCGACCGGTTTTCCGCCGGAATGCTCCGTCATCAGCGCCGGCATCACCGCGTAGGCGCAGCTCGCGGCCCCGAACACCCACGGCGCGACCGGGGCGATCACCGTCCGGAACCGCCGGTGCGCGGCGGCCGGGATCTTCAGGTCCTCGACCAGCGGCCGCCGTTCGTCGACCGGGGTGGCGGCACGGGTTTCGGGAGCCGTCGCGACCGCGAGACCGGCGCCGAGCGTGATCACGAGGTGCGTGGCGTAGGCGAGGCCGCTCGGCCACGGCGCCCACTGGGCGAGCACTCCGGCGACACCGGCGCCGAGCGCGAACCCGGCGGTCAGGCTCATCGCCGCGCGGCGGGCGCCCGCGCCGGCACCGGCCCGCGCGTCCCACGGCTGCTGGGACAGTTCCTTGACCCAGCTGCCGCCGACGGCCATGCCCAGCCCGAGCGCGATGCCGCTGAGGATGCGGCCGACGACGAGCAGCGGCGCGCTGTCCGCGCCGAACGCGAGCACGATCGAGCCCGCGGCCGCGACGAACGGTGCGGGCAGCATGAGCGGGCGGCGGCCGAGCCGGTCCGAGAGCGGTCCACCGAGCAGCAGCGCGGGCACGATGCCGAGCACGTACGCGAACAGGAAGACGTCGACGACGACGGGCGAGTATCCGTGGTCGAGCCGGTACATCACCAGCAGCGGCGTGAATTCGTTGCCGCCCCACGCGACCGCGAACATGGCGGCCGCGACCAGCGCCCAGGGCGCGATCCGTCGCCGGATGGGCGCCGGGACTTCGGTGACGGTGGCCGTCTCGACGCTCATCGTGCATCTCCTCCGGTGGCGCGCGGCAGTCCGTGGACGCGGCGCATGTGGATGTCGTCGGCGGTGGCGAAGCCCTCGGCGTCGCCCGCGTCGACGAAGTCGGCGAGCCGTGTGTGCTCGTCGATGATCGAGTTCAGTTGCAGGGGATCGCGGATCAGCGAGCGCGCGGTCATGCGCCGCTGCCGTTCGCGCAGTCCCAGGTAGAAGTCGACGAGCAGCGGATTTCCCCCGGCCCGGACGATCAGGCCGTGGAAATCCGCGTCCAGCCCGCTGAACGCGGCGACGTCGCCGGAGTCCGCGGCATCGTGCTGGGCCCCGAGGTTGGCGCGCAGAGCGCGGACCAGTTCGGCGCGCGCATTTTCGGGGCCGGCGACCACCACGCGGACGGCGTCCGCTTCGAGGAGCAGTCGCGCGGCGACCACGTGTTCGGCTTCGCCGTCGGCGACGGGCACGACGAGCGCGCCGCGTTTCGGATACAGCCGCATCCAGCCCTCGGTCTCGAGACGCAGGAACGCCTCGCGGACCGGGGTCCGGCTGGTCCCCATCTCGGCGGCGATCTCGCCTTCGCTGATCAGTTCGCCGCCGGGCAGGGTGCCGGACAAGATCCGCTCCTTCACCTCGCGGTAGGCCTGCTCCGCCGCTGAATGCAACTTAGACACAAGATGTATTTATACGCGGTGCGAACGAGTTCGTCGCCCGCAGGGGGTGATCGGGGCCGTCTGCGCTCCCATTAAGCTGGCCTCTCGTGTCCGACACTCGCCCGCCCCGCGTCGCCGGGCGTTTCGCCCGCCGCGCGACGCTGCGCCGCTCCGTCGGCCTGCTCGGGAGCTTCCGGTACGAACAGACCGCTCCCGAGGTGTTCTACGGCGGGGTCGCCCGCGACACCGTCGACCTGATCGGCGACCTCTACACCGGCCTGACCGGCCGCGACCTGACCGGCACCACCGTCGTCGACGTCGGCGGCGGACCCGGCTACTTCGCCGAGGCGTTCGACGGCGTCGGCGCCCGGTACGTGCCGATCGAGCCGGATCCGGCGGAGATGCACGCCGCCGGCCTGCAGGTGGGCGGCTCGATCCGCGGATCCGGGCTGGCGTTGCCGGTGCGGACCGGTTCGGTGGACGTGTGCTTCTCGTCGAACGTCGCCGAGCACGTCCCCCGGCCCTGGGTGATGGCCGACGAAATGCTCCGCGTGACCAAGCCCGGCGGCCTGATGGTGCTGTCCTACACGCTGTGGTGGGGACCGTTCGGCGGCCACGAGACCGGGCCGTGGCACGCCTTCGGCGGCGAATACGCGGCCCGGCGGTACGCCCGCAAACACGGCCGCGACCCGAAGAACCGCTACGGCGTCTCGCTGTTCGACGTGGGCTGCGCGGACGGACTGCGCTGGGCCCGCAACACCCGCGACGGCGAGCTGCTCGCCGCGTTCCCCCGCTACCACCCGCGCTGGGCGTGGTGGCTCGTGAAGGTCCCGGTGGTCCGGGAGTTCCTGGTCAGCAACCTCGTGCTGGTGTTGCGCCGCACCTGAGGCGGAGATCTACGGTCCGCCCGCGCGAGCTCCACGCGCTACTGTCATGCGCCATGACCGCACTCGCTTTCGACGTCGGCGGCACCAAACTCGCAGCATCCACCGTCGGCGACAACGGCATCCCGCTCGCTCCGCTGAGCGTCCCCACCCCTACGACGGGCGTGTGGGACGCCGCGGCCACGTTGCTGCGGCACGCCGCGGGCGACCGGGCGATCACGACTGTCGGGATCGCGAGCGCAGGCCCGATCGACACCACCGCAGGCACGGTCGCACCCGTCAACATCGCCGAATGGGCGACCGGGTTCGCGCTGGTCGACGCGGTGCAGACGCTGTTCCCGGCCGCGCGGATCCGGCTCGTCGGGGACGGCGCGGCCGCCGCGCTCGCCGAGCACCGGCACGGCGCGGGCCGCGGCACCGCGGATCTGCTGAGCGTGGTCCTGTCGACCGGCATCGGCGGCGGCCTCGTGCTGAACGGCCGGATCGCCCCGGGCCGTTCCGGCAATGCGGGCCACATCGGGCACATGACCTCGGCATACGGCGTCGACCAGTGCGCGTGCGGCGCGACCGGCTGCATCGAGACCGTCGCGAGCGGCCCGGCGACCGTGCGCTGGGCGCGCAGCCACGGCTGGGCCGGCGACGACGCGATGGCGTTGTGCGCGGACGCAGCCGCCGGGAACCGGACGGCGGCCACGGCACTCGAACGGGCGGGTACCGCGCTCGGCCAGATCCTCGCGTCGGCGGCGGCCCTGACCGACGTCGGCCTGGTGGTCGTCGGGGGCGGATTCGCGCAGGCCGGACCGCCGCTGTGGCGTCCGATGCTGGCGGCGGCCGCGCGCTACGGCCGATTGTCCTTCCTCCGGGATCTGCGGATCGTGCCGGCCGAACTCGGCCCACTCGGCACACTCACCGGTGCCGGAGTGCTCGCAATCGAGCCCTGACCGCCGTCCGGATGCGAAATACTTCTCGGAAGGTCGCAACCCGGGCGGGGGCAGAGATGACACCGTTCCAGCGTTACATCGCCGAGGAGATCGCCGTCGATCACGCCGACGGCCTGCTCACGCGCCGAGAGGCACTGCGCCGGCTGGGCCTGCTCGGCATCGGTCTGGCCGCCGCGTCGTCGCTGCTCGCCGCGTGCGCGCGGGAGGACGAGCCGACGCCGGCGAGCCCCGCGCCCGAGACTCCGGCATCACCGCCACCGGGGGCCGCCGAGGCCGTCCCGACCGAGGAGGTCACCTTCCCGGGCCCGGACGGCCGCACCCTGCAGGGTGCCTGGGCCGGCGCCACCGACCCGCGCGGCGGCGTCCTGGTGATTCACGAGAACAAGGGACTCAACGATCACATCCGCTCGGTCGCCGGGCGCTTCGCCGGTGCCGGCTATTCGGCGCTGGCGATCGACCTGCTGTCCGAGGAGGGTGGCACGGCGTCGTTCGCCGATCCGGCCGCGGCGACCGCGGCGCTGAGCAACGTGCCGACGGAGCGGTTCACCGCGGACATGAAGGAGGGGGTCGACGAACTGTCCCGACGGCTCCCCGGCCTGCCGATCGAGGCGGTCGGCTTCTGTTTCGGCGGGGGCATGACCTGGCTGCTGCTCGCCTCCGGCGAACCGCGCCTGGCCAACGCGGTCCCGTTCTACGGGCCGCTGCCCGAGGGAGCGGACTTCTCCGGGTCGCGGGCGGCGGTGCTGGCGATCTACGCGGAGAAGGACCAGCGGGTCGACGCGACCCGCGATGCCGCGACCGCGGCGCTCGAGCGGGCCGGGCTCACGCACGAGGTGGTGACGTTCGCCGGCGCCGACCACGCGTTCTTCAACGACACCGGGCCGCGGTACGACCCGGCCGCCGCGGCCGAGGCCTGGCAGATGATGCTCGAGTGGTTCGAGCAGCATCCGGGCTGATCCCCGATACCGGGAGCTCCCTTCCGTAAAGATGAAACGTGTTCTAGTGTTCGAGGTCACAGCACGAGAACACGGGAGGAGTCGCGGGTGATCATCGATCCGGAGGACACCGCACACCACGCCGAAGTCGCCCGCCCCCACGATTCCCGTCGCGACCCCGAACAGATCCGCGCCGACCTGCAGCGGTGGCTCGCCGAACGGGTTCCGGATCCCCGGGTGGACAACGTGCACTCCCCCGACGCGACCGGGATGTCCAGCGAAACCCTGCTGTTCGACGCGACCTGGGACGGCCGCACCCACCGGCTCGTGGCGCGCATCGCGCCCGCGGCGACCGCCGTGCCCGTGTTCCCCACCTACGACCTCGACTCCCAGTTCCGGATCATGCGCGCCGTCGCCGAGCACACCGACGTGCCGGTTCCGGCGGTCCTGTGGTCCGAACCCGACGCCGGTCCGCTCGGCGCCCCGTTCTTCGTCATGTCCCGCATCGACGGTGTCGTCCCACCGGACGTCATGCCCTACAACTTCGGTTCGTGGGTCACCGAAGCCGACGACGCGCAGCGAGCCGCGATGCAGGACGCCGCGGTCGGCATTCTCGCCCGTATCCACGAATTACCGCTCGACGCAGTCGATCCCGGCATCGCCGATCTCGACACCCCACCCGACGCGACCGCGGCGGTGCGCGCCCACATCGACCGGCAGCGCGCCTACTACGAGTGGACCACACGGACCGGGCCGCGCTCGCCGCTCATCGAACGTGCCTTCGCGTGGCTCGACGAACACGTGCCGGACGATCCGTCCCCGGCCGTGGTGTGCTGGGGCGACGCCCGCATCGGCAACATCCTGTTCGACGACTTCGAGCCCGTCGCCGTCCTCGACTGGGAACTCGCCACCATCGGTGCCCGCGAGATGGACCTGGCGTGGATGACGTTCCTGCACAGGTTCTTCGAGGACATCGCCGCGGCGGCGAACCTGCCCGGGCTGCCCGGCTTCCTGCGCCGCGACGACCTCGCCGCCGCGTACACCGCCCGCACCGGGCACACCCCGCAGCACCTGGACTTCTACACCTGCTACGCCGCGCTGCAGCACGCGATCATCATGCTGCGCATCCAGACTCGCGCCGTCCACTTCGGGCAGGCCGAGCAACCCGACGACACGGACTCGATGATCCTGCACCGCGCGACCCTCGAGGCAATGCTCGACGGCACCTACTGGCAAGCCCTGACGTGAGTTCGCAGAACAAGTTACGAGGAAGAGGAACATGACCGACTACGACAAGCTCTTCATCGGCGGCCGGTGGGTCGCACCGTCGACGGACGAGAAGCTCGAGGTGTTCTCCCCCGCGACGGAGGAACGCGTCGGCTCGGTCCCCGTCGCCGGGCCGAAGGACATCGACGCCGCGATCGCGGCGGCGCGCACCGCGTTCGACGACGGGCCGTGGCCCCGCACCTCGCCCGCCGAACGCGCGCAGGTGATCGCCAAGGCCGCCAAACTGATCGAGGAGCGCTCCGCGGAGATCACCGCGAAGCTCACCGCCGAGATGGGCCAGCCCCCGGCGTCGGTGCAGATGATGCAGATGACCTCGGCGCTGGGCACGCTGAACTACTACGCGAGCGCCGCCGAGACGTTCCCGTGGGTCGACGAGCGGTCCGGTTCGTTCGGCCGCACCCGCGTCACCCGCGAGCCCGTCGGTGTGGTCGCCGCGGTCGTCGCGTGGAACGTGCCGCTGTTCCTGGCGGCGAACAAGCTGGGTCCGGCGCTGCTCGCGGGCTGCTCGGTCGTGCTCAAGCCGGCGCCCGAGGCGCCGTTGACGATCAACATGGTCGCCGAGATCTTCGCCGAAGCCGGCCTGCCCGAGGGTGTGCTGTCGATCGTGCAGGGCGGCGCCGAGACCGGTGAGTACCTGGTCTCGCACCCCGACATCGACAAGGTCACGTTCACCGGGTCCACCGCGGTCGGCAAGCACATCGGTGCGATCGCCGCGCAGAACCTCAAGCGCTGTTCGCTCGAACTCGGCGGCAAGTCCGCCGCGATCGTGCTCGAGGACGCCGATCTCGATTCGACGATCGCGATGCTCGTGATGTCCGGCCTGATGAACACCGGGCAGGCGTGCGTCGGCCAGACCCGCATCCTGGCGCCGCGCTCGCGCTACGACGAGGTCGTCGAGAAGGTCGTCGCGACCGCCGCATTCTTCCCCGTCGGCCTGCCCGACGATCCGGCCGCGCAGCTGGGCCCGCTGATCTCGGCGAAGCAGCGCGACCGCGTCGAGGGGTACATCGAGCAGGGCAAGAAGGAAGGCGCCCGCCTGGTGCTCGGCGGCGGCCGCCCGGCCGGCATCGAGACCGGCTACTACGTCGAGCCGACCGTGTTCGCGGACGTCGACAACTCGATGACGATCGCCCGCGAGGAGATCTTCGGTCCGGTGCTGTCCATCCTCCCGTACGACTCGGTCGACGAGGCGATCAAGATCGCCAACGACTCGGACTACGGCCTGGCCGGTTCGGTGTACACCACCGACATCGAGAAGGGACTCGAGGTCGCCGCGCAGGTCCGCACCGGCACCTACGGCATCAACTGGTACGCCTTCGACCCGGGCTCGCCGTTCGGCGGCTACAAGAACTCCGGCATCGGCCGCGAGAACGGCCCCGAGGGCATCGAGGCGTTCTGCGAGCTCAAGTCCGTGCTCTACCCGCCCGGCTACCAGGGCTGACACGCACAACGAGTGGGGCACCCCGGCCCTGGCCGGGGTGCCCACTCGTGCCGGTCTACTTCTTCTTGATCTCGAACCGGTCGAGGTTCATCACCTTCGTCCACGCGGCGACGAAGTCCTCGGCGAACTTGGTCTGCGCGTCGTCGGCGCCGTAGACCTCCGCCAGGCCCCGCAGCACCGAGTTGGCGCCGAAGACCAGATCGACGGCGGTGGCCGTCCACTTCAGCTCACCCGACGCGCGGTCGCGGCCCTCGTAGACGTTCTCCGTCGACTCGGACGTCTTCCATTCCGTGCCCATGTCGAGCAGGTTGACGAAGAAGTCGTTGGTCAACGCCTCCGGCCGGTCGGTGAGCACGCCGTGGGCGGTGCCGCCGTGATTGGCGTTCAGCGCCCGCAGCCCGCCGACGAGCACCGTCAGCTCCGATGCGGTCAGCGACAGCAGATTGGCACGCTCGACGAACAGCTTCTCCGGCTGGCGCTTCTCCCCGGCGGGCAGGTAGTTGCGGAACCCGTCGGCGGGCGGCTCGAGGACCGCGAACGAGTCGACGTCCGTCAGCTCCTGCGTCGCGTCCGTCCGGCCCGGAGTGAACGGCACCTCGAGGTCGAGACCCGCGTTCTTCGCGGCCTTCTTGATCGCCGCACCACCCGCGAGCACGATGAGGTCGGCGAGCGAGATCTTCTTGCCGCCGCTCTCGAAGTCCTGACGGATCGATTCGAGCTTCGCGAGCACCTCGGCGAGCTGCGCGGGTTCGTTGACCTCCCAGTCCTTCTGCGGGGCGAGCCGGATGCGTGCCCCGTTCGCACCGCCACGCTTGTCGGTGCCGCGGAAGCTCGACGCCGACGCCCACGCGGTCGCGACCAGCTGCGGAATCGTCAGTCCCGACTCGAGGACCTTCTGCTCGAGCGCGGCGACGTCGTCCGCACCGACCAGTTCGTGGTCGACGGGCGGGACCGGGTCCTGCCACAGCTGCGGTTCCGGAACCCACGGACCGAGATACCGCGAGACCGGTCCCATGTCACGGTGCAGCAGCTTGTACCAGGCCTTGGCGAACTCCTCGTTGAGTTCCTCCGGATGGTCGAGCCACCGGCGGGTGATCGGCCCGTAGATCGGATCGAAGCGCAGCGACAGGTCGGTGGTGAGCATCGTCGGGGCGTGCCGCTTCGACGGATCGTGGGCGTCCGGGACGAGGTCGGCGCCGGTACCGTCCTTCGGCACCCACTGCCAGGCCCCGGCCGGGCTCTTGGTCTTCTCCCACTCGAAGCCGTACAGCGTCTCGAGGAAGCTGTTGTCCCACTTCGTCGGTGTGGGGGTCCAGATGCCTTCGAGACCACTGGTGATCGCGTCGGCGCCGACCCCGGTGCCGTGGGTGTTCTTCCAACCCAGACCCTGCTGCTCGAGCGGTGCGGCCTCGGGTTCCGGTCCGACGTGATCGGCCGGAGCGGCACCGTGGGTCTTTCCGACGGTGTGACCGCCGACGATGAGCGCCGCGGTCTCGACGTCGTTCATCGCCATCCTGCCGAACGTCTCACGGATGTCGCGGGCCGCCTCGATCGGATCCGGATTGCCGTTGGGGCCTTCCGGATTCACATAGATCAGGCCCATCTGCACGGCACCCAGCGGGCCTTGCAGTTCGCGCTCGCCGGCGTAGCGTGCGTCCCCGAGCCAGGTGTCCTCCGGCCCCCAGAAGACCTCCTCGGGTTCGAAGATGTCCTCGCGGCCGAACGCGAAACCGAACGTGGGGAAGCCCATCGACTCGTAGGCGACGTTGCCCGCGTAGATGATCAGGTCGGCCCACGAGATGCTGTTTCCGTACTTCTTCTTGATCGGCCACAGGAGCCGGCGGGCCTTGTCGAGGCTCGCGTTGTCCGGCCAGCTGTTGAGCGGCGCGAACCGCTGCGCGCCCTGACCGCCACCGCCACGGCCGTCGGCGATGCGGTAGGTGCCCGCCGCATGCCAGCTCATGCGGATGAACAGCGGACCGTAGTGACCGAAGTCCGCGGGCCACCAGTCCTGGGAGGTGGTCATCACCTCGACGAGGTCGCGCTTCAGAGCGTCGAGGTCGAGTTTCGCGAATTCGGTCGGGTAGTCGAAGTCGACACCCAGAGGCGAGGTGCGCTCCGAATTATGTTGCAGGACACTGAGATCTATCTGATCCGGCCACCAGTCCCGGTTGGTGAGCGGACGGTGCGCCTTGGGCGTCGGCGATTCGATGACCGGATTTTCGCTTTCGGACACTTGGCCCTTCCTTCCAGATGTGGGTGACGCGAACCTTGCTCACGGTCGTGGCCGTGAAGTCGGCGGAGGAGAACAGTCGGGGCACAGACCCCAGTAGACGACCTCGGCCTCGTCGACGAGATAGCCGTTCGAGTCCGAAGCGGTCAGGCACGGGGCGGCGCCGACGGCGCAGTCGACGTCGGTGATGGCGCCACACGAGCGGCACACGAGATGGTGATGGTTGTCGCCGACCCGCGATTCGTAACGGGCGACCGAACCGGCAGGCTGGATCCGGCGGATCAGACCCGCCTCGGTCAGCGCGTGCAGCACGTCGTAGACGGCCTGACGGGACACGTCGGGCAGCACGGTGCGCACCTTCACGAAGATCGTGTCGGTATCGGCGTGGGGGTTCTCGTGCACCGCGTCGAGCACCGCGACCCGGGGTCGGGTCACGCGTAGCGCTGCGGTACGTAGTTGCTCTACGTACTCCGGCGTAGAGGGCACGTCACCACTATGACGCACTTTTCTGGAATGAGTCGCAAAATCGGGTGATGGGAATCGACATCCGGTCGGACCGGATACCGATTCCCGTCACCCGAGGAAGGGAGCGGCCGAAGGCGGCTCAGATGTACATCGCGGGATCGATGTAGCTCGTCGGATCGACCAGCGGTTCGTGTTGCTTCTGCGTCCGGGACCGGATCGTCGCGGGAATGCCCGTCGCGATCGAGTCCGGCGGAACGTCCCGGGTGACAACGGCGTTCGCCCCGACCGCGCTGTCGTCGCCGATGGTGATCGGGCCGAGCACCTTCGCGCCGGCACCGATCGTGACGCGATTGCCGATCGTGGGGTGGCGCTTCTCCTTCGCCATCGACCGACCGCCGAGGGTGACGCCGTGATAGAGCATCACGTCGTCACCGATCTCGGCGGTCTCGCCGATCACGACACCCATGCCGTGGTCGATGAAGAACCGACGGCCGATGGTGGCACCGGGGTGGATCTCGATTCCGGTGAGGAATCGGGTGAACTGCGCGAGCATCCGGGCCGGACCGCGCAGCGCGGGTTTGCCCCACATCCGGTGCGCGAGCCGATGCGACCAGATCGCGTGCAGTCCCGAGTAGACGATCGCGTTCTCGACGTCACTGCGCGCGGCCGGGTCGTGCCCACGCGCAGCGCCGAGATCCTCCCGGAGAGTTCGCAGCAGGTTCACCGTGCACTCAGTCCCGGATGTGCTCGAACAGCGGGGTCGAGATGTAGCGCTCGCCGAAGTCGGGAACGACCACGACGATCAGCTTGCCGGCGTTCTCGGGACGCTTCGCGACCTCGAGTGCCGCCCACACGTTCGCACCGGCGGAGATGCCGCCGAGGATGCCCTCGTCGGTGCCGAGACGACGCGCGACGTCGATCGCGTCGTCGAACTTGACGTCGATGATCTCGTCGTAGATCTCGCGGTCGAGGATCTCGGGCACGAAGTTCGCACCGAGGCCCTGGATCTTGTGGGGGCCGGGCTCGCCGCCGGTCAGGATCGGGGAGTCCGCGGGCTCGACGCCGATGATCTGCACGCCGGGCTTGCGGGCCCTGAGGTTGCGGCCGACACCGGTGAGGGTGCCGCCGGTGCCGATACCCGCGACGAAGATGTCGATCTCGCCGGCGGTGTCCTCCCAGACCTCTTCACCGGTGGTGCGCTCGTGGATCTCCGGGTTGGCCGGGTTGCCGAACTGGCGTGCGAGAATCGCGTTCTCGGTGTTCGCCACGATCTCCTCGGCCTTCGCGACCGCGCCCTTCATGCCCTCGGCGCCCGGGGTGAGGACGATCTCGGCGCCGTAGGCGCGGAGCATGACGCGACGCTCGGTCGACATCGTCTCCGGCATCGTCAGGATGACCTTGTAGCCGCGAGCGGCGCCGACCATCGCGAGGGCGATGCCGGTGTTGCCGCTGGTGCCCTCGACGATCGTGCCGCCGGGCTTCAGCTCACCGGACTTCTCGGCGGCGTCGATGATCGCGACACCGATCCGGTCCTTGACGCTGTTGGCCGGGTTGTAGAACTCGAGCTTGGCCGCGACGGTCGCGCCGAGACCGTCGGTCAGCCGGTTGAGCTTGACGATGGGGGTGCGCCCCACCAACTCGGTGACATTGTTGTAGATCCCGCTCATAGCTGGTCCTCCTCCCGGCCGTCGAGCGACCGGCTGTCGTGTGCGATGCACCTATTGCACCATCCGGTCCCGGGTCCGCTTCACCTGGGGAGTTCGAATCACCGTGAGCAAAAGTCTACGCAGGTCAGAACGCCGTGATTCCCGCTGCCGCAGGTAGGTGCCGGAAACGCGGAAGGCCGCCCCGGCGAATCGGGGCGGCCTTCCGTAGACGTGCGATGTCAGCCGAGGCGCTGCTTGAGTGCCTCGAACTCGTCGCGGATGCCCGAGGGCACCTTCTCGCCGAGGAACTCGAACCACTCGGCGATGCCCTCGATCTCGGCCTTCCACTCGTCGACGTCGACCTTCAGGGCCTCGTCGACGTCGGCGGGATCGACGTCCAGGCCGTCGAGCGTGAGGTCGGCGGCGGTCGGGACGTACCCGATCGGGGTGGTCTGCGCGTCGGCCTTGTGCTCGATGCGGTCGACGATCCACTTCAGCACGCGCGAGTTCTCGCCGAAGCCCGGCCACAGGAAGCGGCCGTCCTCGCCGCGACGGAACCAGTTCACGTAGAAGATCTTCGGCAGCTTCGCCGAGTCGGCGTTCTTGCCGAGCGTGATCCAGTGGGCGAGGTAGTCGCCGGCGTTGTAGCCGAGGAACGGCAGCATCGCCATCGGGTCGCGACGGACGTTGCCGACCTTGCCCTCGGCCGCGGCGGTCTGCTCGGACGACAGCGTCGCACCGAGGAAGGTGCCGTGCTGCCAGTCGAAGGACTCGCTGACCAGCGGAACCGTCGTCTTGCGGCGGCCACCGAACAGGATCGCGGAGATCGGCACACCCTGCGGGTCGTCCCACTCGGGCGCGAGGATCGGGCACTGCGACATCGGGGTGCAGTACCGCGAGTTCGGGTGCGCGGCGTTGGTGCCGGACTCGGGGGTCCAGTCGTTGCCCAGCCAGTCGGTCAGGTGCGCCGGCTTCTCGCCGCCGATGCCCTCCCACCAGATGTCGCCGTCGTCGGTCTTCGCGACGTTGGTGTAGATGGTGTTGCCGGCCTCGATGGTCGCCATCGCGTTCGGGTTCGAATCCGCGCTGGTGCCCGGTGCGACGCCGAAGAAGCCGAACTCGGGGTTCACGGCGTACAGGCGGCCGTCCTCACCGAAACGCATCCACGCGATGTCGTCGCCGAGGGTCTCGGCACGCCAGCCCGGGATGGTCGGCTGGATCATCGCGAGGTTGGTCTTGCCACACGCCGACGGGAACGCCGCCGCGATGTAGTAGGCCTTGTCCTCGGGCGAGATCAGCTTGAGGATCAGCATGTGCTCGGCGAGCCAGCCCTCGTCGTGGGCCATCGCCGACGCGATACGAAGCGAGTAGCACTTCTTGCCGAGCAGAGCGTTGCCGCCGTAGCCGGAGCCGAAGCTCCAGATCTCGCGGTCCTCGGGGAAGTGGGTGATGTACTTGGTGTCGCTGCACGGCCACGGCACATCCTTCTGGCCGGGTTCGAGCGGCGCGCCGACCGAGTGCAGAGCCTTCACGAACGGGCGGTCCGTGCCCAGCTTCTCGAGGGCGGCGGTACCCATGCGGGTCATGATGCGCATCGACACGACCACGTACTCGGAGTCGGTGAGCTCCACACCGAGCTTCGGGTCCTCGGCGCCGAGGGGACCCATGCAGAACGGCACGACGTAGAGCGTGCGACCGCGCATGCTGCCGCGGTACAGCTCGGTCATGGTGGCGCGCATCTCGTCCGGGTCGACCCAGTTGTTCGTCGGACCGGCGTCGATCTCGTTCTTCGAGCAGATGAAGGTGCGGGACTCGACGCGCGCGACGTCCGACGGATCGGAGCTGGCGAGGAACGAGTTCGGCTTCTTCTCGTCGTTCAGGCGCGTGAACGTCCCGGCCTCCACCAGCTGGGTGGTCAGCCGATCCCATTCCTCGTCGGAACCGTCGGCCCAGACAACGCGATCCGGCTCGGTGAGCTCGGCAATCTCCTGGACCCAGGCAAGCAACTCGGCGTGCTGGGTCGGGGGCTTGTCGTCGGTTCCGTTGAGACCGGGAATGGTCGCTGAGGTCATCAAACTCTCCTGGGGTGTGCCCGGAACCGGATCCAGCCTCCGACCTGCACAAATGTACGCAGAAACCAGTGGCGGACCCGAGATTCCCCTCTCGGCAGGGGTACCACCCGCTTACCACCGTGGCCGAACGGAGGAAACGAGCGCCGGAAGTCCTATTCATAGAGGTTAACGCCGGACTTCCGATCGGGGGGAATCGGGTCCGGTCGGAAATGTCACAGAAACGATTCAGAGGGCGCATCCTACCGAAACCGTCGTAGTCCGGCCGAGCGATTCATCTCACTCGACGCCCAGCCTTCCGGCGTCCACACGCAGCCAGCGCGGTGTGCCGTCGGGCTCGCGATGGAACTCCCACACCCCGAACTCGCCGTCGTCGGCGATCGCGGTGAGCCGGTCGGTGCTGCCGTCGGCGTCGAGGTCCGTGGCGACGACCAGCGCAGACGGCGACGACCACGTGACCGTGTCGAACGTGCCGTCGCCGTCGAGGTCCACGGACGGGTCGGCGGCGTCGGCCAGCGCGGCGGCGGAAACCGGGTCGAACGACGCGCCCGAGGCGAAACCCTCGGGCTCGGGCAGCGAATCGGGAATCGGGTAGGTCTCCACCTGTGTGCCTCCTCGAACGGTCGCATCTACATGTTTCCGGGTTCTCACTGGATTGGACGCGCCGACATCACCCGCGGTTCCCCGGACGGGCCGGTGTCGGACGGTCCAGCACCGCCAGATCCCGCCGGCACGCCTCGATGCGGGCATTGCGTTCCCCGAGATGCCGGCGCAGCTCCTCGTCGATCGCGGTGACCCGGTCGTGCAGGGCCGACACCCGGGCGGCGTGCTCCGCCGCGGTGGTCGCGGCGGCCCGGGCCTCGGCGTCGACGATCCTGGCGAGCACCCAGGCGTCCAGGTCGGCGCGGATCTCGGTGAGCTCGTCGGTCACCCAGCGGCGCGCGCGGTCCCGGGCGGCGAGTCGTCGGCGGGCCCGGACGAGCCACCACGCCGCGCCCACGCCCCCGGCGACGGTGACGGGCACCGCCGCCAGGTGCCCGGCAGGCAGGGCGTCGAACGGCAGGGCCGCCAACCGGCCCAGCCCGGCCCCTGCGGAGGCGCCGAGCACCACGGTGAGCCGGTCCTCGATCGTCCCGGTGGTCGGCGACATCGGCGCGGCGGTCCTCCGCGGCACGGTGTCCGATGCGCCCGGCACGGCGTCGCTCTCCCCCAGCCGGGCGACGACGACGGCCGACACCCGGGCATTCAGGGTTCCCACCGCCGCGTCGAGCAGCTCCGGGGCGCGCGTCGGGTCGGCGTCCACGGCCTCGCGCACCGCGGCGGCGGTGGCCCGCACGCCCGCGGCGACCTCCTGCAGAAGTTCGAGCCGGGCCCGCTGCAGGGCACTGCGGCCGCGACCGCCCGGATCCGCGGGAGCTGCCGCCTGCTGCACGAGCCGGGTGCGTTCGGCGCGCAGCGCTGCGCCGTCGTCCGCGCGCAGGTCTTCGATGGTCTCGGTGATCATCGTGCGGGTCCGGGCGATCTCCGCGGACCGAGCGACGGTCGTGGTGGGCGCGGCCACGGCAGCCCGCAGCATCTCGAGCAGGTCGACGAGGCCCGATTCGAGCCGCAGCACGTGCCCGGCGTCGCCTCCCAGCTCCCGGGCGCGAGCCGCGGCAGTCGTGGCGACCGGCACGATCGTCCCGTCGAACCGGCCGGCGTGCCGCCGGAGCAGCGCGACATCGGTGTCGAGAACACGCCGCCACCCCGGGCAGTGGTCGATACCGGTCAGTGCGCACACCACGCGTGTGGCCCCCTGGGCGGCGGCCTCGAGCACGTCCAGTTCGGTGCGACCGACGAACGCGGTCGCCTCGAGCACCATGAGCACGACCGGGGCGGATCCCTCGCGCACGAACTCGACGTCTCCTCCCCCGGACGCCGCACGGAGCTCACCGAGTTCCGCGACGAGCTCGTCCTCCCCCGAGCCGGGAACCGCTGCGACCCGGACCCGCGGCGCGGGCGGATCGCCGTGCAGGCGCGCCCAGCCCTCGGGATTCCAGCGGCGCAGCACGTCGTCGACGGCCGGCTCCGTCACGGCGCTCGCCCCGGGGCGAGCACATCGAGTGCGTCCTCGATCGCGTCCCGGGCCGGCGGAGTCGCGGCGAGCCCCGCGACCGTCGCGGCCAGGACGTCGTCGCGGCGACGACGCGCCCGGTGCAGCCGCGCCGCGATCGCACCTGCGAGGGCGTCGGTGTCGGAGAACGGGAGCACCGGCGTGCGCAGTCGTTCGGCAACCGCTCCGATCGCCGCGTCGTCGGCAGGGTCGGTGCCGGTGAGGACCACGATCACGCGCCCGGCCTCGACCCGGTCGATCAGCGCTCGGTCCGCCGGGTGGATCGCGTGCGGCGGGCGGCGGACGGCTGTCACGAGAATCACGACGTCGCCGTCGACGATCGGATCGGCTCGGCCGGGCACGTCCGTCTCGAGGTGTTCGACCGTGTATTCCTCCGGCGCCTCGGGGACGGCGAGTGTCTCGGCGCCGCTGCCGGCGCGCTCGACGATCTGCACGCTCGGCGGACGATCACGCGTGCGCAGAGCCGCATGCAGGGCACGTCCCGCCTCCGCGTCGAGCCGTTCGACGCGGTGGGCGAGCTCGCGCCACGCGTCGTCCGAATTCCCCATCAGAAACATCCCCCCGAATGCCCCCGGCAACAGTGGACGGATTGTCGCAGAGGAGGCGGCGCGCGGCAGCGGTCCTGAGAAAACCCTGTGGTCACACCAGTCCCTCCTGTCACGCACTCCCGAGATACGCGACAATGGGTGCCGTGAACGAAGCCGATCAGCACACGACCGAGACGCCGGAACAGCGCCCGACGCGAGGAAACCGCCTCTACCCGCGGGTGACGAGTTTCCGGTCCCGCCGGGGCTCGCTGACCGACCCGCAGCAGGAATGCTGGGACCGTCGGTGGCCCGAGCTCGGCCGTGACGTCGGCGACGAACTGCTCGACATCGACGGCTGGTTCGGCCGCAGCGCACCCACCGTCCTGGAGATCGGCTCCGGTACCGGGACCGCCGCGGTCGCGATGGCCCAGGACGAGCCCCACGTCAACCTGATCGCGATCGAGGTCTACAAGCCGGGCATCGCCCAGACGCTGCAGCGCATCGAACGCACCTACGACACCGACCGGCCGGTGCACAACCTCCGCATCCTGCGCGGCGACGCCGTCGAGGTGCTCGAGCACATGGTGGCGCCGGAGTCGCTCACCGGCGTGCGGGTGTTCTTCCCGGACCCGTGGCCCAAGGCCCGCCACCACAAGCGCCGCCTGCTGCAGGCCCCGACGTTCGCGCTGATCGCGAGCCGCCTGAAGCCCGGCGGGGTGCTGCACGTGGCCACCGACCACGCCGAATACGCCGTTGCCATCGAAGAGGCCGGAAACGCCGAGCCCCTTCTCACCCCCCTCGACTGGGACTCGCCGATCAGCCACGAACGGCCCGTCACCAAGTTCGAGGACAAGGCTCACCAGGTGGGCAGCGCCATCACCGAGCTGATCTGGGGGAAGATCGGAGCATGAGCCTCGACGAAGATATGTCCGCGACGTCCGATTCGGTGACGGGTGCGGCCGGCAACCCACACCGGCGTGTGCTGCTCGTGTGGGATGCGCCGAACCTCGACATGGGGCTCGGGGCGATTCTCGGCGGCCGGCCCACCGCGGCCTACCGCCCCCGGTTCGACGCCCTCGGCCGCTGGCTGCTCGCCCGCACCGCCGAACTCTCCCGGTCCTCCTCCACGACCCTCGAACCCGAGGCGACGGTGTTCACGAACATCGCGCCGGGCAGCGCCGACGTCGTCCGGCCGTGGGTCGAGGCGCTGCGCAACGTCGGCTTCGCCGTGTTCGCCAAGCCCAAGATCGACGAGGACAGCGACGTCGACTCCGATATGCTGCACCACATCGAGCTGCGGCGCAGCGAGGGCCTCGCCGGTGTGATGGTGGCTTCCGCGGACGGTCAGGCCTTCCGGGAACCCCTCGAGGAACTCGCGAACGCCGGCATCGCGGTACAGGTACTCGGATTCCGCGAACATGCCAGCTGGGCGGTGACGTCCGAGATCCTCGACTTCGTCGATCTCGAGGACATCCCCGGCGTGTTCCGTGAGCCGCTTCCGCGGGTCAGCCTGGACATGCTCCCCGACGAGGGTGCCTGGCTGCAGCCGTTCCGACCGCTTTCCGCCTTGCTCGTCGGACGCAAGAGCGTCGCCGAATAGGAGACTTCACGTGTTCGACCGCTGGGGAGAGCTCGTCTTCCGCGCCCGTTTCACGGTGATCGCGGTGATGGTCGCCGCCTTGCTGGGGCTGGCCGGATACGGGCTGAGCCTGAACGACCATCTCAGCCAGAGCGGCTGGGATGATCCCGGCTCGCAGTCGTCGCAGGCCGCACGGCTCGCGGACGGCACCTTCGGTCGCGACACCGCCGGCGACGTCCTGGTCCTGTACACCGCACCCGAGGGCAAGACCGTCGACGATCCCACCCTGGCCACGAAGGTCAAGGAGAATCTCAACAACCTGGTCGAGAACCATCCCGACGAGATCCTCAAGATCAACGGTGCCTACTGGCCGACGAACGGGGCGCCCGCCCTGCCGGCACTCGCCGACGAGTCACGACAGCACGCGGTCGCGTCGATCGCGATCGCCGGTGACGACGACACCGCGTTGACGAACAACTTCCGGGTGATCAAGGACGAGTTCGCGATCGACGGCGTCGAGGTGCAACTGGCCGGTCTGCAGCCGATCGCCGGTGCCCTCAACGACACGATGGCCAACGACATCCACCGCATGGAGATCCTCGCGATCCCCGCCGTCGGCATCCTGTTGTTCTTCGTCTTCGGTGGCGTCGTCGCCGCGTCGCTGCCACTGATCACCGGTGGCCTCACGATCGTCGCCGCGAACGGCATCGTCCGGTTCATCACCAACTTCGCCGAGGTCAACTCGTTCGTCGCACCCGTCGTGTCCCTCATCGGCCTGGGGCTGGCGATCGACTACGGGCTGTTCATGGTGTCCCGGTTCCGGGAGGAACTCGCCGAGGGATACGAGACCGCCGCGGCGGTCCGGCGCACGGTCGTCACGGCAGGCCGCACCGTCGTGTTCTCCGCGACCATGGTCGTCACCAGCCTCGGCGGTCTGCTGCTGTTCCCGCAGGCGTTCCTCAAGTCCGTCGCCTACGGCGCGATCGCCGCGGTCTCCCTCGCGGCGCTGACGTCGATCACCCTGCTTCCGGCGATCCTGAGCATCCTCGGCAAGCGCATCGACAAGTTCGGCATGAAGCGGTTCGGTCAGATCCAGTCGAACGAGCAGATCGAGAACAGTCTCATCGGCCGCCTCACCCGCTGGGTGATGCGCAATCCGCTCAAGGTCACGATCCCCACCGTCGTCGGGCTGCTGCTGCTCATCATGCCGCTGACCGGCATCAAGTTCGGTGGCATCAACGAGACCTATCTCCCGCCGGACCACCCCACGCGCGTCGCGCAGGAGAAGTTCGACGACCTGTTCCCCGGGCAGCGTGCCGAGCCGGTGCGCATCGTCATCCGCGGCGCCGAGGGCGGCGACCTCAACGAGATCATCAAGACCGCGAGCGCCGCACCCGGCCTGGTGGAGAAGTTCTCCATCGAAGGTCCCGCCAAGGACGGTGTCCGCGTCATCAAGGCCGGGCTGGTCGACCGCAACGCCTCGGCCGACACGATCGACTACCTGCATTCGGCGTCGTGGCCCGACGGTGTCGAGGTACTCGTCGGCGGCACCCCGGCGATCGAGCAGGACTCGATCGCGGCGCTGCTCGACACCCTGCCGCTGATGGTGACGGTGGTCGTCCTGCTGACCACCCTGCTGATGTTCCTGGCGTTCGGTTCGCTGGTGCTGCCGGTCAAGGCCGCGCTGATGAGCGCGCTCGGCCTCGGCGCCACCCTCGGCATCCTCACCTGGATCTTCATCGACGGAAACGGCTCCGGGCCGCTCAACTTCACGCCCGGCCCGATCATGTCGCCCGTGCTCGTGCTGATCATCGCGATCATCTACGGCCTGTCCACCGACTACGAGGTGTTCCTGCTCTCCCGGATGGTCGAGGCCCGATCCCAGGGCGCGAGCACCACCGAGTCGATCCGCATCGGCACCGCGCACACCGGCCGCATCATCACCGCCGCCGCGCTGATCCTCATCGTCGTCACCGGCGCGTTCGGATTCTCCGAACTGGTGATGATGAAGTACATCGCGTTCGGCATGATCGCCGCGCTGATCCTCGACGCGACCGTCATCCGCATGTTCCTCGTCCCCGCCACCATGAAGCTCCTCGGCGACGACTGCTGGTGGGCACCCGCGTGGATGAAGCGCATCCAGGAGAGGATCGGTCTCGCCGAACCCATCCTCGCGGACGAACTGATGCCCGAGGACGTGCCCGAGCTCATCACCGTCGGCATGTTCGGACCGGCCACCGTCGCCGCGACCGGGGCACATCGCCTCCCGCCGATGGTTCCCGGCATCGGCCCGTCGGACATGACCCAGCCGCTGCCCAAGATCGCGGCGCCCCGCTCGTCCGCCGAACAGCGCCGCGCCCGGGAGTTCCCGCCCGCGCCGCGCCGCCCCTCCCCGTCCCGTGCCGGACGCGTGCCCGTGCCCGCTCCCGAGCGGCGCCCGGACTCGCGCAACGCCGGCCAACCCCCGGCCGCGCACGGACTCGTCAGGCCGCCGCAGCCCAACCAGCCGCAGCCCAACCAGCAGTCCGCACCGCTGCAGCGCGGACAGGCGGCACCGCCGCAGCGCGGACAGGCGGCACCGCCGCAGCGCGGACAGGCGGCACCACCGCAGCAGCCACAAGCAGCACCGCGGCCGGCCCCGCCGGTTCGGAACGACAGCACCGGCCTCGTGCGCAACCCGCAGGCCGCACCGCCGCAGCAGGCACCAGCGGCACCGCCGCAGGTGTCGCAGCCGGTACGCCGCGACAGCGCTCCCGTGCAACGCAGCGCGCAGGCACCGGCGGAACGACCGATGCGTCCCACTCCCCCGATGCCTCCGCAGCCCCGTCCGGCAGCACCGCTGCCGCAGCGGGCTGCCGCCGAGCCGCTTCCGCAGCGGCCTGTCGCAGAGCCGCTCCCCCAGCGGACCGGGGCCGACCGGCAGCCGCCGCTGCCGCCTCGTGCCGCGCCGGATGCGCGTCCCGCAGGGGATCCGCAGTCGCCGACCGCGGTGCCCCCGTTGCCGCCGACGACCGCGTCGCCGCAGCCTGCCACGGCGCTGCCGCCGGTGACGGCCACGTTCGCCCCGCCGCTGCCGCGTCGTGACGCCCAGGGTTCCGGGCCCGCGCAGGACCCGCAGTCCCCGACCGCGATCCCGCCGTTGCCGCGACGTCAGCGCGGGACCGTGCCGCCGCCGTTGCCGCATCCCTTCGTCCGTCCGCAGGTCCCGCCGCAGCCGCCCACCCGTCCGGCTCCGGCCCCGCGCCCGGAAGCGGGCCGGGCTCGCGACCCTCAGGCCATCGAGAACTGGCTGTCCCAGTTGCGGCGTACCGCGCCCGGCGTCGAACAACCGCGTCCCCCGCGCCCGGCGCCGGATCAGGTTCCGGCACCGCGGGAGCAGGATCCGCGGCTCGGCCGGTACCGCGACCCGGACCCGGAGCGGTCCGGTCCGACGACGGGCCGGCACGGTGACGAGGACAACGCGGGTGGAATCAGCGTCAGCGAGTTGATCGCCCGCCAGCGCCGGACGTAGCTCGGACCGGGAACTGCGTGATCAGCGCAGGAACTGGCACCGCGCGATCAGCGCAGGAACTGGCAACCGCGCGATCAGCGCAGGAACTGGCGCAGTGCGGTGCCGAGAGGGTGCCGGACCGTCAGTGCGCTGAAACGCAGCCGGCCGGTGACCACGAGGTGCAGCGGCCCGAACGGCGGACCGGACCGTACCTTCGAGTTCGTGCTCGACGCGACCGGGTCGATGCCGTTGACGTCCGCGGTCGCTTCCGGCGGGACGACGAGCGTGATGGAACCCAGGTAGTCGTTCACCTGAATGTTCACGACCTGGGTCTGCATCACCGCTTCGGTGAAGTCGAGGACCACGGTCGACATCCGCGTGTCGATCTGCAGCGTCGGCGGCACCTCCCAGCGACCCTTGCGTGCGATGTTCGACATGCGGCCGCGGATCACCGGCGCACCCGCAACCGGCGCACCCGCAACCGGCGGCGCCGTCATCGGGGGTTGCGCCGTCATCGGGGGTTGCGCCGGCGCGTACTGCGCCTGCATCTGCCGAAGGTATTCGGGACGCAGCTGGATGCCCGGCAGGTCGATGAGAACCTGGTTGACGTCGGCACGGGTCTTGGCCGCCAGCACGGTGTCCATCCGTTCGGTGAACTCACCGAGCGAGAGCATGCCCTGACCGACCGCCCGCTGCAGCAATTGACCGACGTGTTCCCGTTCCGCGTCCGAAACGCGCAGATCCCGCGAGTCCATGGCCACCACAGTAGGTGGAAGATCGCGCCTCGTCGCGTGGCCGGAGCCGATACCTGTCGATCCGCAGCAGCTTCGATCGTCATCACTGTGGCGGGCCACATCCGCGCCCGTCGAAATTCACCGAGCCGCAGTGCGCGGACGGACGACTCGGCAGGATCGAGTCGGAGCGATGAGAGAAGAGGCGATTCCCGTGCGATACACGATTCTGATGCACTACTCGGAGGAGACCGGCGAGTCGATCGGTGAGGAGACGATCGCTGCCGGCCGGGAGGCGTTCGCCGCCTACACAGCCGCGTTGGAGCAGGCCGGCGTCCTGATCGGCGCGGAGGTTCTCGCCCCCTCCGAGCTGACGACCACCCTCAGGATGGTCGACGGCGAACTTCGCGTGCAGGACGGGCCGTTCGCCGATACGAAGGAGCAGCTGGGCGGAACCGTCGTCATCGACGTGCCGGACCTCGATGCGGCGATCGAGTGGGCGCGGCAGGCGCCGCCGATCCACTGGGGTGCGGTCGAGGTCCGGCCGGGCGCGACCCACACGGTCGAGGGTGTCTGGACACCGAACCGATGAGACGGTCCGGGGCGTGGGCCGCGGCCGAGCATGCGGCACGCGCCTCACGCGCCCGGTTGGTTGCGCTGCTCGCGTCGAACTCCGGCGACCTCGCGCTCGCCGAGGACGCCGTGGCGGCGGCATTCGAGCAGGCGCTGGTGATCTGGCCGGAGCGGGGTGTTCCCGCGAATCCGGACGGCTGGCTGCTCACCGTCGCCCGGAACCGGCAGCGTGACGTGTGGAAGTCCGCCGCGCACCGCACCGCGGCTCCGCTCGAGCAGGTGCCCGACAATGTCGGCTCGGTGGCGACGCTCGACGAGGTCGACCCGGATGCGATCCCGGACCGGCGGCTGGCGCTGTTGTTCGTGTGCGCGCATCCTGCGATCGCCGAGTCCGCGCGTACCCCGCTGATGCTGCAGGCGGTGCTGGGTTTCGATGCGGCACAGGTTGCTTCGGTGTTCGCGGTCTCGTCGTCCGCGATGGCGGGGCGGCTCGTCCGCGCGAAGCGGCGCATCCGCGACGCCCGGATCCCGTTCGTCGTCCCGGACCGCACCGTGATGCCCGAGCGGCTTCCCGCGGTCCTCGAAGCGGTCTACGGATGTTTCACGATCGCCCGCGGCCCCGGGGTGACCCCGATGGCGTCCGAATCGCTTTATCTGGCAACTGTTCTCGCGGAGTCCGTCGACGAACCGGAAGCCTGGGGGCTGGCGTCCCTGATCGCGCTGTCGCTGAGCCGGGCCGGCGCGACCGGCGCCGACTTCGTCCCGCTCGACGAGCAGGACCCGGCGTCGTGGGACGCGGAACTCGCGGAACGGGGCGAGCGCATGCTCCGCCGGGCCTCGGCCGGCGGGCGCATCGGGCGTTTCCAGCTCGAAGCCGCGATGCAGGCGGTCCATGCCGCCCGCCGACACACGGGGGTCACGGATTGGCCTGCGCTCGATACACTTTCGCGGGCGCTGGTGCACACGGCGCCGACCCTGGGGTCGCGGGTCGCACGCGCCGCGATCGCCGGCCGCGTCGACGGCCCGGAGGCGGGCCTCGACGTACTCGACGCGGTCGCCCGCGATCACCCCGCCGCAACCTCGTATCAGCCGTTCCACGCGGTGCGCGCCGACCTGCTCGCGCGCGCGGGCCGGACCGCCGACGCCCGCGCGGCGTTCGACCGCGCGGCGGAACTCGCGACCGACGACGCGGTCCGCGCCTGGCTGCGGAACCGGTCGCCGTGACCTATTCCAGACCCTGCTCGATGGCGTAGCGGGTCAGTTCGACCCGATTGGCGAGCTGCAGCTTCCGTAAGGTCGCCTGGACGTGGTTCTCCACCGTCCGATGGCTGAGGGTGAGCTTCGCGGCGATCTGCTTGGCGGACAGTCCTTTCGCGACGAACCGGAGCACCTCGGTCTCCCGATCGGTGAGCGTCGGCGGTGCGGGCGAGCGCCGGTCCACGGTCGCCGACATCCGCCGGTATTCGCCGAGCACGAGGCCGGCCAGGCCGGGCGTGAACACCGCCTGACCGGCCGCGGTGGCCGCGACCGCCTCCACCAGTTCGGCCGCCGACGCGCTCTTGACGAGATACCCCGACGCACCGGCCTTCACCGCGCCGAGCACGTCGTCGCGTTCGGACGACGCGGACAGCACCAGCACCCGGGTCCCCGGGGAGGCACGCAGAACTGCGACGGTCGCGTCGGTGCCGCTGCCGTCGGGCAGTGACATGTCCATGAGCACGACGTCCGGGCGCACCGCCGCCGCGCGCCGTCCCGCCGACCCGACGCTGTCGGCAGCGGCGACGACGCGGAAGCCGGCGGCGTCGAGGTCGCGGGAGACGGCGTCGCGCCAGATGGGGTGGTCGTCGACGACCATCACCGTGACGGGTTCCGAAGTGTGGTCACGCACGGGGCGCCTCCCGCGGTACTCGGATCTCCCATTCGGTGCCCTCGCCGGGAGCGCTGTCGAGGACCGCGACACCGCCCAGCCATTCGGCGCGCCCGACGATCGACTTGGACACGCCCATCCGGCCCTGCGCCTCCGCCTCGGCGAGCCGCCCGTCGGGGATGCCGCTGCCGTCGTCTCGGATGCTGAGGATCACCTCGTCGCCGAGGTCCTCGAGCAGGACGTAGGCCTTGGCACCGGGACCGGCGTGCAGCGCGGTGTTGTCCAGGGCCGTGGCCGCGGCGGCGGCGAGTTCGGTGGCGCGACCCCGCTCGAGCAGGACGGGATCGGCCGGGGCGGCGACCGTCACGTTCGTTCCGGCCCGGGCGCGCAGCAGCGCGCGCAGATCCACCTGTTCCTCGCCGCGGTCGACCCGGGTGCCCTGTTCGGAGATGAGCATCCGCAACGCGGCTTCCTGCTCGCCGGCCAGACGGGCCAGCTCGGCTGCCGGTCCCCCGAGTTCGTTCCCGCGCCGCTGGACGAGGGCCAGCACCTGCAGCACCCCGTCGTGCACCTGCCGGGCGAGCCGGTCGCGTTCCTCGGTGGCGGCGGCCATCCGCACCGCCTGTGCGAGCTGCCGGTGGGCGTGGCGCGCGGTCACGGTCGCGAAGCCCATCGCGACGCCGACGGCGACGAGCACGGGGGCGGTCGCGTCCCGCCACAGGTCGAGGTTGATCTGGTCGCGCACGACGGCGCTGACGGTGGCCATCACGAGGGCCGAGCACGTCCCGGCGACCGGGCCGCCGAGCACCGCGGCGGACAGCACCGCGTTGGCGACCCACAGTGTGGTCGGCATCGTCTGGTGGTTGCTGTACCAGTCGTGGTCGGCGACCAGCCGGGTCGCACCCATGAGGGCGATCGCGACGATCTGGTCGAGTGCGACGACCTTCCACCGTTGCGTTCCGCGCGACAGCAGGACCGCCGAGAGCACCGACCACGCCGCGAGGAGGGCGATGAAGAACCAGCCCAGGCCGGGCCGGGTGTAGTGCGGGACGGTCGAGATGTGGGAGCTGACCGCGTAGGCGAGGGTGACGAGGCGGAACACCTGCGAAGCTCGCCACAGCGGCGCATCCGGATCGGCATCGTGCCGTCCTCGTGCGGTTCCTCCCATTGCCGACGTTCCCCCGATTCGTGTCGATCGGGGAGATCGTAGGGTTCGGTGACGCGTTTTATGGACCACGCCGTGCTGTGACGGTCGTTACAGTGGTTTGATTTGAAGTCGTGTTGAGGTCATATCGGGCTGTCGCGACGACTCTGCGTAGTCGCTGGCCCCTCTATATGGTCTCGATGGGTGCGTCCAACCTGTTCGGCGCCCTGCTGGTCTTCGCGTTCGTCCGCTACGGCATCCCGATCTCGGAATCGGAGAACATCATCGCGGACCGGGTCCGCAACTTCGCGGTGTTCGCCGTGTACCTCGCGTTCGCCGGTGTCGTCAGTCTCACGGCCGCGGCGGTGATGCTGCGGTCGGTGGTCCGGTGGCAGTTGCGCGGGGGCCCGCCGACGCGATCGGAACAGATGGCGGCGCTGCACGCACCGCTGCGGCAGGCCATCGTGCATCTCGGGCTGTGGATTCTCGGCGGCGTGTTGTTCGTGTTCCTCACCGCGGAGGAGATGCCGTCGTTGGCCGCGGCGGTGGCGATCACCGTGGCGATGGCCGCGACGAGCACCTTCGGCTTCACCTACATGCTCGGCGAGCGGATCCTGCGGCCGGTGGCGGCCCAGGCACTCAGCGAGGGCCGGTTCGACCGGACCATGGCGCCGGGGGTCGGCACCCGGCTGGCGATGACGTGGGGGCTGGGCACCCTGATGCCGGTGGCCGGCATCGTGCTGTTGTGCGTCACGCAGCTCACGTCGGACATGGAATTCTCGTCCGATTCGCTGTCGTGGGCGATTCTCGCGCTGTCGATCATGGCGATCGGGCTGGCGCTGGTCCTGTCGATGCTCACCTCGGCGCAGATCTCCGATCCGGTCAAACAGCTGCGCTGGGCGATCGAGCGGGTGCAGCGCGGCGCGACCGGTGTGCAGGTCGAGGTGTTCGACGGCAGCGAGATGGGTCGCCTGCAGGTCGGCTTCAACCGGATGATGGCCGAGTCCGACGAGCGGCGGCGGCTGCGTGAACTGTTCGGTCAGCACGTCGGCGAGGACGTCGCGCGCCGCGCGCTGCAGTACGGCACCGAACTGGGCGGCGAGACCCGGTACGTGGCGGTGCTGTTCGTCGACATGGTCGGCTCCACGGCGACCGCCGCGGAACGGCCGCCGAACGAGGTCGTGGACCTGCTCAACGAGTTCTTCCGGGTCGTGGTCGACGTCGTCGACCGGCATCACGGGTTCGTCAACAAGTTCATGGGTGATGCGGCGCTGGCGATCTTCGGGGCACCGCTGGACCGCCCGGATGCACCCACCGCGGCGCTGGCCGCGGCACGGGAACTGCGGTTCGCGCTCGACGAGATCACCGGCCTCGACATCGGTATCGGGGTGTCGGCGGGGCTCGCGGTGGCCGGCAACATCGGCGCGGCCGAGCGGTTCGAGTACACGGTGATCGGTGATCCGGTGAACGAGGCGTCGCGCCTGACCGAGCTCGCGAAGATGCGTCCGAGCCGGGTGCTGGCGTCGTCGAGCGCGTTGTACTTCGCCGACGACGAGGAGCGCGCGCAGTGGGAGCTGGGCGACGAGGTGCAGCTGCGGGGTCGCCGACGGCTGACCCACCTGGCCTCGCCGATCAAATATCCCGAGTGAAGTGAGGCCGGTCGCATCGGGGCGTTGGCTACGCTGATCCGCGTGGCGCCGCCTCGCGATGAACCACCCCGTCCCGGCGCAGCGCCGCGTCGGGGCGCCTTCGCATGGGTGAAATGGCTGCTCGGCGTCGCACTCGTGGTGCTGCTGACCGTCGAAGGTGTCTACCTGTGGCCGTCGCTGAGCGATTCCTGGCGGGCCCTGACGGAGTTGCACTGGGGCTGGTTCGCGGCGTGTATCGCGGCCCAGGCCGCGGCGCTGAGCGGCTTCGCCGGTGTCCAGCAACGCCTGCTTCGTGCCGGCGGGGTCACCGTCGGGCACTTCCGGTCGGCGTCGGTGGTCTACGCGAGCACGGCGATGTCGGTGACCTTGCCCGCTGGGCCGGTGTTCTCCACGGCCTTCACGTACAAGGAGACGCGCCGCTGGGGTGCGACGCCGGTCGTCGCGTCCTGGCAGCTGGCGGTGTCCGGGGTGATCGCGACGGCGACCCTCGCCGCGGTGGGGGTGGCCGGGGCGCTGGCGGTCGGGTCGCGGGTCAGCCCGGTCACGCTGGTGCTGGCCGTCGCGGGGGTGTTCGCCCTCTTCTTCGGGTTGCGTCACGTCGCGAGGAATCCGTCGTCGATCGAGGCGCTGGGTCTGTGGGTGATCCACCGCGTCAACCGGCTGACGAAGAAGCCCGCCGAGACCGGTGTCGAGTCGTTCGAGCGGATCCTGGGCCAGCTCGAGTCGGTGGACCTGAGCCGGCGGGATGCCCTGACGGCGCTGGGCTGGTCCGGCGTGCACCGGGTGTTCGACGTCGCGTGCCTGGGTCTCGCGTGCTGGACGGTCGGTGGGGATCCGTCGCTGCCGGGGTTGCTGATCGCGTTCACCGCGGCCAAGGCGGTGGCGAGTGTGCCGCTGGCGCCGGGCGGGCTCGGTTTCGTCGACGGCACGTTGATCGCGACGCTGACGGCGGCGGGGATGAGTGCGTCGCAGTCGCTGGCGGCGGTCTTCGTGTACCGCGTGGTCAGCTTCGTGATCGTCGCGGTCGTGGGCTGGATCGTGATCGCGGTGCTGTATCGGTCGCATCGCATCGACGACGCCGAGCTGGATCTGGAACGGGAGCACCAGGACCGGTCGCTGCTCACGCGCCGGCGCGCTTCCCCTCCCTCGGCCGAGGTCGATCCCGGCCACGATCCCGACCGCGTTCGATAGTGATCCGCATCACACAATAGTTGCGCAATCAACCATCCGGTGCCATGGTGGAACACATCGGAAGTTGAATCTTTAATCAGTACGAGGAGTTGCCATGACCACCGCCACCACCGCGACGTTCCCGGGCCTGACCGCCGGCACCTGGGCCATCGACCCCGTCCACTCGACCGTCGGCTTCACCGTCCGCCACCTCGTGGTCAGCAAGGTTCGCGGTAACTTCACGAACTTCTCCGGCGCCGTGGCCGTCGCCGAGGACGGCACCGCCGCCGTGTCCGCCGAGATCGCCGTCGACTCGATCGACACCCGGAACAGTGACCGCGACGCGCACCTGAAGTCCGCCGACTTCTTCGAGGCCGAGAAGTTCCCCACCGCGACATTCACCTCCACCGGCATCCGCAGCACCGGCAAGGGCTACGTCGTCGACGGAGAGTTCACCCTCCGCGGCGTCACCAAGCCCGTCGAGCTCGAACTCGAGTTCAACGGCGTCAACCCGGGCATGGGCAACGGCCCGGTCGCCGGCTTCGAAGCCACCACCGTCATCAACCGCAAGGACTTCGGCATCAGCATCGACATGCCGCTCGAGGGTGGCGGCGCCGTCGTCGGCGACAAGATCACCATCAACCTCGAGATCGAGGCGGCTCTCCAGGCCTGACCCACCTCTCCCGAACGAGCGCCCTCCGTCCCCGGAGGGCGCTCGTTCCCGTCCGGGGCCGACGGATGCGCATCCGCACCGCCGACCTACCCTTGAACCCGTGAGAAAGTACGCGCCGGCGCTGGTGATCGATATCGTCCTCGTAGTCGTCTTCGCCGCTCTCGGGCGCTCGAGCCACGACGAAACCCTCGACATTCCGGGTATCGCGACCACCGCGTGGCCGTTCCTCGCCGGATTGACCGTCGGCTGGTTCGCGACCGCGGGGCTCTACCGCGACAAGTTCGACGCCCGCGCCGCCGTCCCGACCGGGATCCTCGTGTGGCTGTGCACCCTCGTCGTCGGCATGCTGCTGCGCGCGGTGACCGGGCAGGGCACGGCGACCGCGTTCATCGTGGTCGCGACCATCTTCCTCGGGTTGTTCCTGGTCGGCTGGCGTGTGATCGCCCGCGTGTGGGACCGTCGCCGCGACGTCGCGACCCGGTGACGCCGACGCGCTGACCCTCGAAATATCCCCGCGGGTGTGTGCCCGGTGGGAAAGTGACTTTCATGAGTGACACCGCGGCACGTCCGGATTCGCAGTCGGACCACCGGTTCTTCGGCCAGCCGCTCGCGCTGGCCAACCTGTTCGGTGTCGAGATGTGGGAACGCTTCTCCTTCTACGGCATGCAGGGAATCCTGATCTACTACCTGTACTACTCGGCCGAAGAGGGCGGGCTGGGGATCAGCAAGGCGGCCGCGACGTCGATCGTCGGCGCCTACGGCGGCACCGTCTACCTGTCGACGATCCTCGGCGCCTGGATCGCCGACCGGCTGCTCGGCTCCGAACGAACCCTGTTCTACAGCGCCGTGATGATCATGTGCGGCCACATCGCGCTGGCGCTCATCCCCGGGCTCGCCGGGGTCGGGGTGGGTCTCGTGCTCGTCGCGGTCGGCAGCGGCGGCCTCAAGGCGAACGCGACGTCGCTGGTCGGCGACCTCTACGACGAACACGACGAACGCCGCGACGCGGGCTTCTCGATCTTCTACATGGGCATCAACCTCGGTGCCCTCGTCGGTCCGCTGCTCACCGGCTGGGTGCAGACCAACATGGGCTTCCACTACGGCTTCGGGCTCGCCGCGATCGGCATGGCCATCGGCCTGATCCAGTACTCGATCGGCCGCAAGCGGCTCGCCGGCATCGGCGCGACGCCTCCGCATCCGCTCCCGGACACGCTGCGCATGCGCGTCGCGGCCATCGCGGCCCTCGCGGTGGTGATCATCGCCGTGGCCTCGCTGACCGGCCTGATCACCAGCGACAACATGTCGGACATCGTCGTGACACTGACGATCGTCGCGGCGGTCGTCTATTTCGTGATCATCCTGTCGAGCCGGGCGATCACACCGGTCGAGCGCAAACGCGTCATCTCGTTCATCCCGATGTTCCTGGCGAGCGCCGCGTTCTGGTCGCTGTTCCAGCAGCAGTTCACGATGGTCGCGGTGTACTCGGACACGCGGCTGGACCGGAACCTGTTCGGCTGGGACTTCCCACCGTCCTGGGTGCAGTCCATCAACCCGGTGTTCATCATCATCTTCGCGGGTGTGTTCGCCGCCGCGTGGACGAAGCTCGGACCGCGGCAGCCCTCGTCGCCGATGAAGTTCTCGATCGGCACGATCATCATGGGCATCGCGTTCCTGTGCTTCATCCCGATGTCCGGTGGCGGGCCGAACAGCGCGCCGCTGCTCGGCCTGGCGGGCATCCTGCTGCTGTTCACGTTCGCCGAACTGTTCCTGTCCCCGGTGGGCCTGTCGCTGTCGACGAAGCTGGCTCCGCAGAACTTCCACACCCAGATGGTGGCGTTGTTCTTCCTGTCGGTGGCCCTGGGCACGGCGATGGCCGGCACCCTCGCCAAGTACTACGACGAGAACAACGAGGTGCCCTACTACCTGTGGATCGGCGGGGCGTCGATCGGTGTGGGCATCGTGCTGATGGCGATCTCGCCGTGGATCCGCAAGATGATGCAGGGCGTGCACTGAACCCAGCCCCGCCTTGCGGCCCTGCCCCGCGGCTACCGCAGGGCGAGCCACGCGGCCAGCCCGAAACCGGCGATCGCCACACCGACCCGCAGCACGCCCGGCGGGATGCGCTTGACGACCGGCGGGCCGCACCAGCCGCCCGCGACGGTCCCGATCGCCATCGCGACGGCCGCGGGCCAGTGCACCGGACCGAACGCGGCGAAGCCGATCGCAGCGACCAGGTTCGCGACGCCGAGCAGGTAACTCTTGAGGATGCTCGCCCGCCAGATCGTCTCCGACGAACACACGAGGATGAGCGCCAGGAAGATCACGCCGGCGCCGGCACCGAAGTATCCGCCGTACACGGCGACGAGGAACACCGCCGTCGAGAACGTGCGCGGCAGGTCGCGGCCCCCGGCGAACGCGCGGATCCGGGGCTGGAACAGCAACGCGAGCGCGGCGAGCGCCACCAGATACGGGACGATCGCCTCGAACGACCCTTCCGGCGCCGCGAGCAGCACGACCGCACCGACCACGCCGCCGATCGCCGCGTAGGCGGTCCATCGCCACACCCGCGGTCCGGTGTCGACGACCTCGCGCGCCGAGTTCGACAACGCGCCGACTCCGACACCGACCATCGCGACCGTGTTGGTGACGTTCGCCGCGACCGGCGACAGGCCGACCGCGAGGAGCGCGGGATAGGACACGATCGAGGCGAGTCCGGTGACGAAGCCGATGAGCCCGGCGAAGAAGCCCGCAACGACGAGCAGCAGCAGGTCGAAGAGGGTCACGACGGACAAACGTACCGGGGTCCGCTTTCACCCGCGAACGCTGGGGCCGTTTCCGGTCAGAACGCCTCGGTGGGCTTCCCGAGTTCGCGCAGGAACATGTCGGCCATCTTGATCGCGCGGTCGCCGCCGTCGGCGTTCGCGACGAACACCGCGAACGCCATGTCGCCGCTCACCCCGTAGAACCAGCGGTCGTCGCCGTTGTCCCCCGCGATGCCCGTCAGGCCCGCATGTCCCTTGAGGAACGACGCCGGTCCGTTCTGGACGTTGTCGACCATCATCGCGCGCAAGGCGTCGATCGTCTCGGCCGGCAGCGGCTCGGCCGGGTCCGCGACGGTCGCCGGCTGCCCCTGCACGATCATCGGCATCGCCGCATCGCCGCGCGCGACCGACGCCGCGAGCATCGCGGCCCCCAGCGGGCTGAGCAGTGCTTCGCTGTCGGACGGGGAACCCGTGAACTGCACGACGCCGCTGCGGTTCTGCCCGAACTGCGCGGTCTCGAATTCGAAACCGGGCACGGAGTAGTCGAGACCGAGACCGAGGCTGCGTGCGACGTCGCCGAGTTCGGCGGTGCTGACCTGCGACGGGTCCTTCCCCAGCGCCATACCCGCCGCGACACGGACCGGGTCCATCGCCGACCCCGCCGGGTACAGCCCGCGGGTCGCGACGGCCCCGAGTTCCATCGCCTGGTTGTTCACGTCGACTGCGAGGATGCCGCCGGTGGACGGCTGGATCGCGACGATCGCGGCGGGTGTTCCGACGCTGACGACGGCCTCCTTCGCGGCGAGCTGCACGTGCGAGTCGAGGGTCGAGACGAGATCCGGCGGTGGCGGACCCTGGAATCCGGCGACCTGGATGGGGCCGGCCTGCGGATCCTCGAGGGTCACGGCCCAGCCGGCGGTGCGGTCGCGCTCGAGCTGCCACGCGCTGCGCAACGAGTCGAGCAGCGGGCTCGAGATCCGGCGATCGGCGCTGATGAGCGTCGGGGTCTTCACCACTTCGACGCCGGGAATGGAAACGATGTCGTCCTCGAGGAACTGGTAGTCCTGGTCGCGCAGCTTGACGGCGGCGATCCGCTCACCGGGCTGTTCCGCGAGGCGCTGTTGCATCGACTCGGCCGTGATGACCGGTGCGACCGGCTCGAGGACGTCACCGAGCATCGTGGTCGTCAGCACCGGATCGGGCATCTTCGCGGGATCGAGCACGACCGTGTTGATCGTCTGCTCGGCCATCAGCAACTGCCCGTTGCGATCGAAGATCTTCGGGGGTGCCGCGTCGGTGCGTACGTGGTGCACGGTGCGTCCGCCGCCGAGATCGGGTACGACGACGTCGGGGCTCCACGACACGCGCCAGCCGACGGCGAGCTTCTTGACGGAACCGTCGACCTGATAGGACCAGTCCTTGTCCGGTCCGAAGTTCCAGTTCCCCTCGAGCGTGAAGTAACCGGACTCGCCGGAAAGCTCGACCAGCTGGGTGATCTCGTACTCGACCGTGCCGTCGGACAGTCCGTCGAACATCTGGGTCAGCGTCGCGGACGCCGCGTTCGGGTAGGACGTCAGAGCTGCGGCGCCCTCGGCGTCACGTTCGTTCAATTCGGCTACGAAATCGTCGACGAGGCGCTCCACATCGCTGCGTGAGTCGGCGATCGTGAACGCCACGATGCCGGCCGTCACACAGATCACGATCGCGGAGATGAGGGCGACCACTCGCACTCGTCGCCGTTCCCGAGAACCCATAAAGATCAACCTTCACTTCAGTCACTTGAGCCTCAAGCACAGCTTGCCTACGATGCTGTCACAGTTGGACTACGAGGTCCGAATCACCTCCTGAGCATGCGCCCGGCCACGTCCAGCGCAGGAGCCGAACTCCCTGCTCCCGCAACGAAAACCGCGAACGCGAGATCGTTCTGCGCTCCGATGAACCATCCGTGCGCCTCGTTCGTGCCACCGTACTCTGCGGTCCCCGTTTTGCCGATCAGTTCCGGAATGTCGTTCAAAACGGTTGCGGTCCCGTCGGTCACGGTCTCGCGCATCATAGTTCGTAACGCCGCGGTTACCGGTGCAGGCGCGGCGTCCACGGTCCGATCCGCGGTCGCCGGCTCGTCCTGCACGATCATCGGAAGCGGGGTCGACCCGCGCACGATCGACGCCGCAACCATCGCCATCCCGAACGGCGACGCGGTCACCGCGCCCTGGCCGATCGCCGACTCGACGCGCTGCGCCGTCGAATCCGCGACCGGGACGCTTCCGGTCACGGTCACCAACCCCGGTGTCACATAGTCGATGCCGAGTCCGAACCGGGCCGCGGCGTCGGTCAGCGCATCCGGCGGCAGATTCACCGCCAACTGGGCCATCGTCGTGTTGCAGGAACGCGCGAACGCCGTGTGCAGGGGCACCGACCCGAGATCGAAACTGTCGTCGTTCGGTATCGTGCGATCCTCGATCGTCGCGACACCCGGGCACGGCAGCACCGTGTCCGGCGCCGCCGCCCCCGCCTGTAACGCCGCGGACGTCGTCACCGTTTTGAACGTCGACCCCGGTGGGTAGAGACCGGTCAGCGCGACCGGGCCTTCCGCGTCCGCAGCGGCGTTCTGCGCGACCGCGCGCACCGCTCCGGTCGACGGTTCCACAGCCACGACGACGGCCGGCTGCGGCACCGCGGCGACCGCAGCCTCCGCGCGCGCCTGCAAGCCGAGATCGATCGTCGTGCGGATGTCCGGCGCGTCCGTTCCGTCGACCCCGGTCACCCGCTGCGCCGACCCGTCCGCATCCACCGACTGCACGACCCAGCCCGCGGCCGCGTCCTGCCCGTCCTGCCACATCTCGGCCAGACCCGACCACACCGGCGACGCCAGTGCCCGGTCGACGGTCAGCAGCCGTGTCTGCGGGGCCAGCGACACCCCGGGCAACGCTGCGAGCTGTGCTTCGACCCGGGCCAGGTCCTCGTCGCGCAAGGTCACCGCCGTCACCGGTCCGCCCCCGGCCTCCGCGAGATCCGCCGCCAGTGATTCCGCCGTGATCGTCGGCACGACCGTCGCCAGCACCGGCGCGACCGCAGCGGGGTCGGCGGTCGGGTCGAGGTTCACCAAGGTGACGACCCGCTGTTCCATCAGCGGCTGCCCGTTGCGGTCCAGCACCGACGCGGGTGTGCCCTCGGCCCGGAGGTACCGCAGGGACGTGTCCGCGGTCAGCCCGGGCGCGAGCACGGCGGGATCCCAGCGGATGCGCCAGCCGGCGTCGCCGTCGACCGCGGACCCCGACGTGCGATAGGACCACTCGCCCGCGCTCGGTGCGGGCTCCGGGGCGGCCGGCGTCGCCGAAGTCTCCCCGGCGTCGGTCTCCCCGGCCTCGTCTTCGGCCGGGTCGGGTCCCAACCGCCACGCCACGTCGAGTTCGAAGGTGTCCTCGTCCCCGGTATCAGCGAGCGTGACGTCGGGCGAGTCGGAGCCGAGTCCGTCGAACAACCCGTCGATGGTCGCGGCTGCGGCTGCGGGATCGGTGGTCAGCGCTGCCGCGGCCTGCACGTCTCCCGCCTCGAGTGCCTCCGCGAACTGCTGGGCGACGGTCTCCGGCTGATCGGGTCCGGTGGAGCAACCGGCCACCACGAGCGCACCCACCGTCAGCACCACCGGCAGGACCATTCGTCGTCGAAGAGTGCGCACCCGCCCGATCATGCCCCAGTTCGATCGTCCGTGCCCGTCGCCACACGGCGTACCGGGTGCACGTAACGGAAACCACGCGCCGAATCGGAATCGGCGCAGGTAACAGCACGGGCGGATTCCGAATCGCGGGGCGGATGTCGGCGCCCGCCGTCGGGACCGGCCGCTCACGCCCCGGGACGGAGTGCGGCAGCCACCTCCTCGAAGGCGGTCTCGAGGTGCGCGGCACAGCGCTGTGGATCCCGGATGATCTCCGGGGACGTCAGCACCGTCAGGGTCAGGTCGTCGCCGAGACCGATCAGCCCGTGGGTGACGGTGGCTTCCGAGGTCAACGGCGGGCAGAGGGTTCCGAACAGCATCGGCCGGCCGGCCAGCGCCCACGGACCGTCGCCGCCGATCCGGATGCTGGTCAGCATCGTGTGCATGCACGGACCGGGACGGGCATCGACGCGACGCCGGTGCGCGGCCAGTTCCACGGGGAGCAGGAACGACGGAATCGCGTTCGTGTCGGTCAGGTGCCGCACGGACGCGGCTTCTCTGCGTTCGACCAGCGACGCCAGCACCGCCGCGGCGCGTTCCCGGATCGAGTCGATGTCGGGGCGCAACGCGACATCCGCCCAGTCGATGCTGTTGACACCGACTGCCTGCACCTCCTCGGCGAACGCGATCGTCACGAACGCCGTCAGGTCCGGCGGGCACTGTCCGGCGACGTCGGTGAGATACCGCTCGAGCGCAACCGACATCGCCGTCAGCGCGAGCGCGGTGACCGTGAACCCCTCCGGGAGCGACCCGGCGCGACCGAGACGCAGCACGAGCAGCGTGCGCCGGTCGCCGGGTTCGGAGTTCAGCACGGTCCGGGTGAGGCTCGCCGGTGGAGCAGAACCCTGGGCAGCGGTCCGGGCATCGCGCAGCGCGGCACCCATCGTCCGCAGATAGTGCACCGTCGCGCGCGGAGCACGGGCGATCCCACGCGCCGCGGCGAGCGCACGGTTCACGCGAGGGACGACCGGACCCAGCCCCGGGAAGTGCACCGACTCGGTCCCGTCGCCGAACAGCGCCTCCGACAAGGGATTCAAGATCGGCCCCGTGATCAGTGAATGGTTCCCGCGCAACACCACGACGGTCCCGGGCGTGGTCGTGCCAGGGACGTTCCGGACGTCGTGGAACACGTCGATTCGCCAGGCCGTGGCGCGGACGTCGAGCGGGGTTGCGGCGAGCTGTTCGAGTACCCGGATCAGCACCGGCCAGTCGAGTCCTGTCCGCCGATCGTGGACGACCCGGTCCTCCACCGGCCGGTCGTCGGCCACCCAGTACGCGTGGTCCAGGTATCCGGGAACGCCCACGATGCGACGGTTCATCGGCGCCCAGAACCGCGCACGTCGCCGGAAGTGTTCGGTGATCTCCGCGGCGGTCGGGGGCGTCCCGGTCCCCGAGTCGAAAACCCAGAAGAGGAGGGTGTCGAGGTGATGACCGTGATCGGCTTCGAGAACATAGGTGGCGTCGATCGGCCGAACCTGCGATGTCGGTCCCACTGCACTCCTTCGTAGCGTGTCGCGAAAAACCGGTTGCGCGTTCCGAACCGTGTGCATACCGTAGTCACGTCACGTTGTCGCCGATCGGAGAAGGCTCTTGCTCCTGTAGAGGTTTCGCACCCCGCACGTTCCTCGTGCGATCCGTCGCTACCTCCAGGAGTCACCATGACCTCTCCAATCGGCATTTCTCTTTCCGACCTGCACTACGAGCATCCCGACGGCGATCCCGTGTTCGACGGGCTCGACGCGACGTTCCCGCTCGGCCGCACCGGTCTCGTCGGACGGAACGGGTCCGGCAAAACGACTCTGCTGCAGATCGTTTCGGGAAACCGTAAGGCCACGCGCGGGTCGGTCACGACACGCGGGCGCGTCGGTTACCTCCCGCAGGACATCACCCTGGACCCGGATCTGCGGGTCGAGACGGTCCTGGGGATCGGCGAGGTCCGGGCCGCGCTGCGACGCATCGAATCCGGCGACGGAACCGCCGCGGATTTCGATACCGTCGGCGATCGCTGGGACATCGAGGAACGCGCGATCGCGACCGTGCACAGGCTCGGTCTCGACCGGATCCTGCAGGACCGGAACGACTTCGATCGCACCGTCGGAACCCTGTCGGGCGGTGAGACGGTTCTGCTCGCGCTCACGGCGCGACTGCTCGACGATCCGCAGGTGCTGTTGCTCGACGAGCCGACCAACAACCTCGACACCGCCGCGCGGGGCAGGTTGTACGAGGCGTTGCGGCAGTTCACCGGAACTCTCGTCGTGGTGTCCCACGACCGCGACCTGCTCGAATCGGTGGATGCGATCGCCGAGTTGCGCGACGGTGCTCTGCGGCTGTTCGGCGGCAATTACAGCGAGTACGAGCGGATCGTCGCGGCGGAACAGGAGGCCGCGCAGGCGGCGGTCCGCGACGCCCGCAACGACGTGCGCCGGCAGGCCCGTGAGCTGTCCGCCGCGCACATCATCCTGGATCGCCGAGAACGCTACGGGCGCAAGATGTTCGAGAACAAGCGGGAACCCAAGATCATCATGGGGGCCCGCAAGCGTGCGGCGCAGGAGTCCGCGGGTCGCCTGCGTCGCGAGCACGAGGGCAATCTCGAGCAGGCCCGGGAGCAGCTCACCCGCGCCCAGGAGGCGGTGCGGGACGATCGGGAGATCCGGGTGGACCTCCCGGCCACCGTGGTACACCCGGGCCAGCGGGTTCTCGACGAGCCGCTCGAGATCGTCGGGCCCGAACGCATCGCGCTGCTGGGGCCGAACGGTTCCGGGAAGACGACGCTGCTGCATCGCATCGCGGACGCCGGGCCCCGGGTACCGTTCGCGTTGCTTCCGCAGCGGCTCGACGTGTTCGACGACGACCTGTCCGTCGCGCAGAACGCGGCGCTGCGCGCACCCCATCGCACCCCGCAGGACATCCGGGCGCGCCTGGCGCGCTTCCTGTTCCGCGGCGCCGACGCCGACCGGCCCGTCGGGGCGTTGTCGGGAGGCGAGCGTTTGCGGGCGGCGCTGGCGATCCTCCTCGCGGCCGATCCGGCACCGCGGTTGCTGATGCTCGACGAGCCGACGAACAACCTCGATCTGCCGAGTCTCGGACATCTCACGCAGGCGCTGCTGGCGTTCGAAGGTGCGCTCGTGGTGGTGTCGCACGACGAACGGTTCCTCGCGGAGATCGGCGTGACCCGATCGGTCACACTCGGAGGATGAGTCGAGCGATCAATCCTGTCGACGGCACCGCCGTCGCGTACGCGGCGGTGGGTCCGGCGGACGCTCCCGCGCTGCTGCTCGCGCACGGGAGCGCCCTGTCGTCGGCGATCTGGCGGGGCTTCGGGTACATGGCGGCGCTGCGTCCGCGATACCGGCTGCTCCTGCCGGATCTGCGCGGACACGGCCGCAGCGACAAGCCCACCGATCCCGATTGTTACGCAATGAATCTCGTCGTCGGCGACCTGCTCGCGGTGCTGGACGACGCCGGCGTCGAGCGGGCTCACGTCATGGGCTATTCGTTCGGGGCACGGTCGGTGCTGTCGCTCGCGGTCGCAGCCGAGGACCGGGTGCGGTCGTTGATCGTGGGCGGTGGCAGTGCCCGCCCGCAGGCCGGGGCGTTCGACCGGTTGTTCTTCCCCGGCTGTGTCGACGTTCTCGAACGCGACGGCATGGAGGCGTTCCTCGACGCCTGGTCCGCGCACCGGCAGTGGCCGGTCGACGCCGCGACCCGCGCGGCGTTCCGCGCGAACGACGACCGGGCCTTGGCCGCCTATTTCCGCAGGTCCGAGCAGGAACCGGGCATCGCCGACGAGGCACTGGCGGCGCTGCGGGTGCCGACCCTGGCGTTCGTCGGATCGGAGGATCTCCTTCGGGTGCCGGACACGCGGGCGCTGACGCGGACGATTCCCGGCGCGCGGCTCGCGGTCCTGCGCGGATTCGACCACGCCACCACGATCGCCGCGAGCCACGAGGTGCTGTCGGTGGTCGAGCCCTTCCTGGCCGCTGCCCCTCGTGCGTGATTTCGGTAGCGGCCGCTACCGAAATCACGCACGGGCCCGGAGCTACTGGTCCGCGCCGTCGACCCACTGCACGAGCTGGAGCACCAAGACGG